>QKDK01000398.1 GCA_003252135.1 Clostridia bacterium | reverse complement strand
ATATGCATCCACATAGTTTTTTACAGCCGGGGCTGTTCTTAGGAACAGCTCCGGTTCTTTTTTTGTGCGCATATTTTGTGCAGGGCATATAGTTTGACAGCCAAAAATGTACAAAAACACAAAAAGCAGCGTAAGGCTATCAAATGATAGACCAGAAAAAATTTGGTGAAAATGTATAAAAATCAAAATGGTAAAACATGGAAATACAAATGGAAATGGTAAAATTTTCATGGTATGATAACCGCATTCGAAACGAGGGGGATGGAACTAATGATTCGTCGAAAGGTACGGAAATCAACGAAGCAATACATTACAGTGGCAGTTTGTCTGATAATCATTCTTGGAGGTGCATTTACGTTCCTGCTGATTCACCTGACAAGGCAGCTTGATGCGACATATAACACCGCTATGGAGGAAAAAGTACAGTATATCAGCCTGAATTCAAGAAAAGTGTTCTGTGCGGTAAGAGATATACAGCCGGGTGAATATGTAACAGCCGAATGCCTGCAGGAAGCACAGGTGCTGAGTTCTTTAGAGGAAGGGATGTTCCTGACAGAAGAGGATTTTAACAAAGCTGCACTGATAGAGATACCAATGGGAACACCGGTCACAAGGGTAATGGTCAGTCAGCAGAGCCTTAGAGATAATCAGAGGGAAGTTGAATATCAGAATATTTATATCGGACAGAACATAACAGAGAACGATGTTGTGGATATCAGGATCAGCTATCCGAATGGCGAGGATTTTCTGATACTAACAAAAAAGACCGTGAAGAACCTGAATGAGCTTACCAGCTGCTGCCTCTGGCTCGATGAAGAAGAGCTGCTGCTGATGAGCTCGGCACTGGTGGACATCTATATGTTTCAGGGCGGAAAGATCTATATGACTAAGTATATTGCACCAACGATGCAGGACGCATTGTGTACAAACTATGTTCCGTCAAAGGAAGTGTGTGGATTAATCAGGGAAGATCCTAATATAGTAGAGACAGCTTCGGCGTATATTTCCGAACAGATGCGGATGAATCTGGAAGAACGGCTTACCGCAGAGGGTATGCAGGGCATGGACGATCTGTATGGTACTGTTGGTGTGTATTCTGAGAACGGGAGTGTTGAGAACACGGATTTTGTGATTGAGAATACCAAAAGCACGGATACTGAGAATGGGAATTCTGAAAGCGGGAATACTGAGAATGGGAATACCGCCAGCAAAAATACAGATAGCGGGTATGTAATAGGAGGTGACGATATTGGATACTAAGACCGGTGAACCAGAGGTAATTGGTTTTATCGGAGCCTATGCCTATGACATCATCCTGTACCTTGCAAAAGCGCTTCAGGGCTTTATGCTTCATACGCTTGCTGTAGATCATAATCCGGCTCAGACATTGACAAGAATGGCAGCGAATACAAGCAGCAATGAGGAGTTAAGTGAAAATAAAAAAAGCGACGCTTCTAACTGTAAAGCGGTGCTTGCAGGATCTGAAATACTTTGTTTTTCCGGTGTTGATATAGTACAGGGATGCCTGACTAAGGAAAGAAATAACCTGTTTGACTGTGTTCTTATAGATTTTGGTTTAAACAACATGCATAAAGACCTGATTTTTTGTACCAGGGTATTTTATATCGGAGATATGTACATGCATACAGTCAGGTCTGTTCATGAAGCAGCTGTAATGAATGAGCGTGTGATAACAGGCATTATAATCAGGGATTATATTTCATGTAAGCTTACACCAGCATTTCTTATTGACAGGATGGGAAAAAAGACTAAGGACACCAGGATCCTTATGCTTCCTTTTGATCAGGAGGATCACAGGCAAAGGTGCCTGATGGAAGCAGATGAAAGCATTCCGTATTATCCTGCATCAGATGGTATGAAAGAAGTAATCTGTACGCTCGTCTGTGATGTGCTTCCCAATGTGCAGCCCAAAGAATATAAAAAGAGGATGCTGATGAAAAGAAGATACCAGAAGTAAAGTTTGTACCTCGCGTGTCACCGCTCGTTCAAACTTAATATGCGCAGAAAGCATGCGCAGGAATGGAGAAGAAATGAAAGCAGTTTTTTGGAGCAACTTCCACGGACAGGCAAAGCAGACAGCGAATATCATAGCATTTTGCAGGATATACGCACATTTTTGTGAGAACTCACTGCTGATCACGCAGACACAGCATATACAAAATGATTTAGAGGAAGCGATCCTTGGCCGGCAGCGGAATCAAAAAGAAAAACAGGAATTTTATCAGGACGGCGGAATCGATGCGCTCATACGAACATTCAAGCAGGGACCGCTGACAGAAGCAGCGGTTGCTGAGTGCTGCATGTCATTACATAAAAACAAGAAGATACATCTGCTCCCCGGTTCACAAAGCAGCAACAGGTCATTTTTTGATGAAAATATGAATGCAATGTTCCTTTCGCTGCTTTCCAGGATTGAGACATACTATGATCTGGTTGTTATAGATGCGAACCCAGGCGGAAATACTCTTTCCATGAGTCTTTTAGAACAGGCTGACATTATTATCGTTAGTCTGTCACAAAACAGAGGCATGATTGATGAATTCCTGGATAAATACAGGGAACTTAGCAGAGATAAGAGAGTTTTTTACCTCTTTGGTGGATATATATTGGATTCAAAATACTGTGTTACGAATCTGATCAGGCGCTATCCGGTATTTAACAGTAAAAATACAGGAACAATACCGTTTAGCACCGGCTATATGGATGCTCTGTCAGGCGGAGACACAGAAAAATTTTTTGAGATAAATTTACATGCAGAACCCAGAGATAATAATTACGAATTTATCATTGAATGCACAAGAACATTTGATAAAATTCAGGGAATCCTTGAAAGGGCAAAAGGAAGGAAGGGCTATGGAGCAGCTGGTTAATATTTGTATAATTACAGCGATGCTGATTGTCATTTTTACTGCCATTTACTTTGCCCTGCGGTTCGAACATGAAAATGATGATACTTTGCAGCAGAAATTGTATGACATCGATTCACTTGCCGGCCAGGTGAAGAAAGCAATTAATGAAGCAATCAATAAAGATTTGACTTTGCTTCATATCGGGAAAGAAGAGGCTATAAGAAGGGAACAGCAAAAGAATCGATTGAAGCGTTCCGTGAGAAATTGCATGAATGGGGATTTTGGAGAAAAAGAGTTCTTAAAGGATCATATCCGTAATATTCTGCAAAAGGACTGCAAAATCAATGAAGAGACCATTGATCAGGCTATGTTCTTCCGGCAGCCGGAGAAGTTGTCAGCCATGGAACAGTTTCAGATTCTTTTGTATCAATTTAAAAAGATATATCAAAGGAATGCATTTCATGAGCTTTGTATAAAGTACGAGCTGAACAAGGCAAAAAGAAATGAAAGAGGCGTGTTTTACCAGATCACCAGAGAAGATATCCTGGAGGCTTACAGAAAAGAAGCACCTTCTCTTCGCTTTGTAGATAAGCTGAATATTCTGACTGACAGAATCTATGAACGCTTTGGTCATGGATGCATCGATGAGCTTCGTGACCAGCAAATCGATGGCTGTCTTGGCGGTTATTCCGGTGTCCCATATGATGTTTATGACTATCTCGAGGAACTTGGGCAGATGCAGGGGCGCAAAGAAATCAGATATGCACATGACAGTATCCATGTAATTCTGCACGGAATCACGATCCAGATGAAATTCATGAGCTTTGGATCGCAGGAGGAACTGATACGTGTGACCAGGGCTCTGGTAAGATACGAAGCTCCTTTTGAAATGACCAGAAATCGTCCCAGAATTGTAAATGACATGAAAGATGGCTGCAGGGTCACTGCAGTTCGGCCGCCTTTTTCTGAATCCTGGGCCTTTGCACTGCGTAGATTTGACACTGCTCCGGTATTGCTGGAAGAGCTGTATGAAGGAGAAGAAAACCAGATGCTCTGTGATTATATCCGGTATCTGGTCAAAGGCGGAGCGCACATTGCAGTCTGCGGGCCGCAGAATTCAGGGAAAACGACTCTGATGAAAGCAATGCTATGTCATATTGACCAGAGCTACCACATCCGGGTCGGCGAATCTGTCTTTGAGCTGTGGATGCGAAAGCTCCTGCCGGAGCAGAATATACTGACGATCCGGGATACAGACGCTGTAGGGCTGAAGGAAGGACTTGAACTGCTTCGTAAAACAGACGGGAACTGTCTTATGCTGGGCGAGGTTGCAGACCCGCAGATCGCAGCGCTGGCAGTTGAACTTTCCAAGGTCTCTGAGCAGCAGATACTGACGAATCATGCCATGTCGGAGGAAGAGATGATAGACTACTTTACACAGGCACAGATGCAGACAGGCAGATTTTCAGATGAACATCTTGCACAGGAAGCTGTTGCCAAAGCATTTCATGTTGACATTCAGACTGGAAGAGATGTTGAGACTGGAAAAAGGTATATAAAATCGATATCAGAAATTCAGGTCAGAAAATGGGACTATCAGGAGTTTGGGGATAATCTGAATGACAATCTGAAGCTCTTCTTCGATAGAATCACGATGCAAAGAAGGTATCACATACGAAAGCTGGTCGTATATGAGAACGGGCAGTATAAATTCCTTCAAAAGCCGGGGACAGAGCTTTATGAAAGGCTCTCTTTGCGCATGGCAGCAGAGGATGCCGAACGATTTCATGATTTAATGAAAAAAAATGAGGCAAAGCAGCTGTTTCGGGAGGAAAGTGCATGAAGCAAAAGTTAATGATACTGGAACAATACATGTTTTCATTCTTCTCCAGATTTCTGCTGACAAAACAACTGATCAAAAGATTACGCATGCGATATGAAATATACTACCCAGGAGACGCAGCGAGAACAAAAGCACTTAGTGCCAGACTTATGGCCGCTGTCAGTGTATGCGCTTTATCACTTTGCGCTGCCCTGTTCATGACGCATCCATCACTGACTTGCGGGATACTGACCTGCTTTTATGTGTGGCTTATCTTTAACGAAGCAGTCAGGCTAAGCCTGTCCTTGCTGGAGCGAAAGCTGCTGAAACAGTTTGAGATGTTCCTGCTGGATGTCAGGCATCAGTATTATACGACACATTCAGTATCGGAAGCTGTGCTCGAAGCAATTTCCTGTACAGGAAAGATCATGCAGATCCATGGAAATTTGCTATATGAGATTCTAATCTCGGTCAATGTTAAGGAAAAAGCGCAGCAGTATCATCATTCAATGAATAATACATTTTTAAAATTATTTCTTACGCAGTGCGTGAATGCCATGGAATACGGAGACCAGAATATGAGTGGAGAGTCTCTGTATGTAACCAACCTTGGAGATCTGAGGCACGATATCCAGAATAAAATACTCCAGCTCGATGCTTTTCGCTATGCTTTCTCAGGTCTGGTCGCGGTCAGTGTACTTCCGCTCCTTGCGCTTTCTCCGATTAAAAGATGGGGAATGGGCAACCTTCCTGAATTAGATGGTTTTTACAATGGCAGAACGGGGACAATTCTTATACCGGTATTTTTTCTGCTCACCTTCCTTGCGTACCTTTTTATTCTGAATATGCAGGAGGTCACCTCACAGGAGATGAAAAGCCATCCGGTTCTGTTCAGACTGACTGGTAATGCGCTGGTTAAGAACTTTCTTGCCATCTATGAAAGAAAGTATTATTCCAGAATGGAAGCAAGGAGAACAATGCTCAGACGCATGGGGGAGACGCTGACAGCAGAGATGCTGCAGCTGCAGCAGATGCTTTGTTCCATCGTATTTTTACTGATAGGTCTTGCACTGCTTTTATGTGCACAGTGGAATGATAAGCAGATGATCCTGCATGATTTCTCAAGCTTTACAGTAACGGCGGGCAGAGATACAGAGAACCAGAACGAAATTAAAAATGTTGTGGAAGCATGTCTCGCTGAATATGCAGAAGCACTTCCGGAAAAGCATTCGGAAATCGAAATCGAAGAAAAGCTGCAGCAGAACAGGATGATTTTTAGCACGGGCACTGTAAAATCAGCGGTACAAGAAATCAGCGATCGGCTGGATGCATATCAGGACAGTTACATTACGTGGCAGGAGGTTCTTGTGCTCCTTGCGGCAGCTGGGCTGGCATATTTTATGCCGCTGATTTTACTTCTTTTCAGAAGAAGGTTACGAGACATGACCATGAATCTTGAGGTCATGCAGTTTCAGTCAATTCTGATGATGCTTGTGCATATGCCTGAGATGACAGTATTGACCCTGCTTGAGACGCTGGAGGAATTTGCCCATGTATTCCGGTCTGCGCTGCAGGACTGTATCAATGACTATTCTGTTTCAAGAGAGGAGGCACTCGCTGAGCTGAAGAACAAAGAAAAGTTCGAACCATTCTGTCAGCTCGTGGACAATTTTATCATCTGTGACCGGATCGGGATCGAAAAGGCTTTCGATGAAGTTGAGCATGACAGGATGCATTTTCAGGAAAGACAAGAGCTTGAAATCAGAAAGCAGTTAAAAGATAAATCGCTGCTTGGCAGGATCATTGCGTATACACCGTGCCTGCTGATTCTTACCGGATACCTGATTCTTCCTTTTTCAGCGGAATGCATCCGGCAGTTCATAGAAAGCTGGCAGGATATGCAGGCATTATAAAACGGAAAGGAGACGAAGAATGAGTAATGGGTGGAAGTTATTCTTGATGGCAGCTTCCGGGCTGATTACCTGTCTTGTGATATCAACAGGTATTATCATGGCAAGACAGGCAAATGAAATGGGGGTCATGGCAAGTGAAAAGCTGACATCCTTTCAAACATCCATCAAAGAGGAGGAAATGATGCAGTATCAGGGAGCCACCGTTATGGGGAGCGACGTCATCAATCTTTTAAAATCAACGTTTGGCGGGTATTGCGCAGGAGAAATACCTTCCATAACAATTACGGTGGTCACAAAAGCAGCAGAAACAGTTCATCATAACAATGATTTACTGGATGAAATCACAAAATTCGATCAACCGGCGTATATCAGGCCGACAGCACAGTTTTCAGGTACAGTTTTGCGAAATGAAAATAATGTAATAACCGGTTTACGGTTTGAACAGACAGGAGAAAATTTATGAGTAACGGATGGAAAATATTTATTGTGGCAGCGTCAGGGCTGCTGACCTGCCTTCTGGTGGCAGTAGGAATTTATGCGGCAAGAGAGGGAAAAGCAAGTGCAAGTACAACAACAGAAGCATTAACAAAAACCTTTGCACAGTACCAGGATATGGATCTGGCGATGTATGACGGGCTTTGTGTGTCAGGCTCAGAGGTTGCCGGACTGATCAGAACTGCAGTAGAACAGGAGGATTATGTCACCATTGGGACCAATACCAAAGCAATGGCAGACAATCTCTATGTTTACTATAACAGAACCTATACCGGAGGGGTGCTGGGTGCTGCAGGGACTGGCAGTCAGTCCATAATCAGTGATGTATCCGCCACAGCTTATGTCAATCCAGGTGCAACCTTTTTGGGAAGCATAGAGCGCGACGATAATGGGACCTTAATTGCAGTACGGTTCGTGCAGCAGTAGTTTATTCATGCACATGCATAGTTTATACATAAGGGCTTACCTTTCCTGCAAGAGCATGGAAAGGTGAGCCTGAAAGGGTAAGGAGCCAGGGATGACAAATGTTTTCAGATTATTTGAAACAGCACTTGGAGCGGTGCTGTTTTGTATTGGAATTACGCTGCTTCTCATGGGATATACGAGCATGAACAATACGGTCAGAGTCATGGAAAGGAAACTGGGCAGTGATATTCTGTATGAACAGGACTATGGAAATGATAAGAATATCGTTCCGTATGAACAAATCATTTCACTATTCCTTCGTCCGCTGGAGTACGATGTCAGCATAAACGGAACAGTGTATGAAAAAGCATCCTATGACGAGGAGAGATCGGACAATATGATAATTGAAAATGCCAACTATCTTTGCAGATATGGTTACGATGAAAACGGGTGCATCAGGACGATTTTTTATACCACATATACTGAGAATGAATAAGCTAGAGAAAAAGAACGAAAGAAGGGAAGATCATGAATGGAAGCATTTGGCCGGATTATATCAATTATAGCTGCAGTCATTCTTTTGGTTATGCTTCCAATCGCTTTTATAACTGGCGGAAGTGAAAAGATTAAAAGTAAATACAGCGAGGAGCAGGTCGATGCATTTGTTGACAGCGTAAGGAAAGACAGACAGTTCACAGTTGAGGAATATGAGCTTTTCAGAGAAAAGCTCGCTGCGACCGGCATGCTTTTTGACATTGATATAACGGTATCGCGAAAGAAAGAAAGTAATAACTATGAGGTGAATAAGTCAGACGCAGTTGCAGCTGATGCGCAAAAGCTGAGCATAATGCTGACTGCACAGTATGAAGAAATGCTTACAGTAGCAGCAGAGCATATTCACACCACGAACTGCTATATCGGGCATAATCACACGCTGAGCGGGTGCACCTATCATACACATAGTTTGTCCTGTTATACGACTACGACTTCTTACTACGATTATGCCTGCTCTGCCTGCGGAGGGGACGGACTGGTAACCTGCACCGGATCAACAACGACAACTTCAACTTATTATTCATATGGAGCAACTAAATGCCCGATACATGGAGATTTCCCGGCAGCTGATGTATATGTGACAAAATGCAATGTGTGTGGAACTGTAATATCGGTCGTAAAGCATTGGTATTGTTCAGTCCTTGGAACTCAAACGACAACATCAAATCCACATGCACAGATTTCTTGTACTGTCTGCGGTGGAGACGGGCGCCTTACGGGAACCACGACATCGCAGACCCTTATATGCGGCAGGGTGAGCGGTTGGTCGTGTGGGTATTCATCGGAAGATACTACACCTGATTGTGCTGCAGTTGTGACTTCTCTTGAACCAGAGAACAGCGAGCAGAATATAATGGTTGGCAAAAGCATCAATGCTGCGGCTTTTGCAACATTCCTTGACGGGCACACGGAGACGGTTACCTGTTCTGTGTCAGGATTTAACAATACATATACAGGAGGGGCACAGACTGTGACCCTGAGCTATGGGTCGTACAGTAATACAGCAAAAAATGCAGTACCGTATAAGGTTACGATCAGTGCCACGGTAACGACTGACTTTGCTCTCACTGTTACATCAGGCAACGATATCCTTGGCACTGTCAACGGAAGCAGCGGTCTGATAAAGTATGGGACTTCCTGTACGGTCAATGCCGTCCCGATTGGAGATAATCAATTCATAGGATGGTTCGATGACAACGGAGTGAATGTTGCGGCATCGAAAACATATACATTTAATATGCCTGCTTCTGATTACTCGCTTACGGCCATGTTCCAGACCGTTCCGGATGCTCTTGATGTTGTGCCAAACTCATACAGTGTACTTAACGGTGACGAACCGGCGTACAATGTTACCGTGAAATATACGGATGGATCATCAGATGCTCTTCCCTCTGACTCATATACAAAAACCGGATTCACCAGAGGTGCAGGAGAAAAGACGGTCATATTCACCTATACGGAATATGGAGTGACTGTTACCAGGAGCATAAACATTACGGTCAATAGAAATACAACGACTTGTGATTATGGTCATATTTATGAGCTTGATGATTTTAACAATGACGGTGGATGTCCGATATGTGAGGATACGGTAAAAAACCTGCAGGTAACACCAGAGGAACAGACGGTTATCTTTGGTGGTGATGAACCTTCCATCACTGTAAAGGCGGTATACCTTGATGGACACAGCGCTATCGTAGATAAAGGTGATTGGACATGGAACTATGACAGCACCATAAATGGCAGCCAGTTCGTTACTGTCATGTACAAAGAAAGAACTGCTGTAATAAAAATCATATCAACATTTAGCTACCACTGTGACGTATGTGATAATGATTATCCGGCAAAAGCCGATGGAACGGACGGCGGGTGTCCCTATTGCAAGGCTGATGTTGTTTCTGTATCGGCATCGCCGGAGTATCAGGCTGTGGATATAGGAAGTGCGATAGAACTTACTGTTACCGCAGCATATAGAAACGGTGACAGCGAGGAAGTAACCGGTTACACCACAAGCTACCAACCATATGTTGAGGGGGAACAAAATGTTGTTGTTTCGTATGGTGGGTGTACGTGCAGTATTATCGTCAAAGTCACGGATAATCTGGCCTCATGTCCGAACTGTGGACTTGAATATGATCCGAATGAATATTTTGGTTGTCCGGTATGTTACGAGATACTGAATGGAATAATGGCAAGGACAAGGGATGGAAGCGAAACAGTAGAATATGGCTCATCGCTTGACCTTATCGTAACAGCCGTTTTTTTGGATGGGCACAGGGAGATCCTTGCGAGCGGATATCAGGTAACCGGATTTTGGCCTTATCAGGCGGGAATACAGACTGTAATGATTGAATATGGGGGCTTTGCTGATGTTCTGACGATCACAGTATCAGAAAGTGACGCCGTTGACGGAAGCAATGCCGGGAATGACGGCAGCGGCCAGGGTGGCAGCGCAGGCAGCAACGAATCAGCAAATGATTATGATAACGATCAAAATGTTTATTTTGAAGTAACTTATATGGATTCTATACTTGAGGTTCTTTATTCTGCAGGTGTTTATGAACTAAAGCCTGGTGACAGTATCACCATAAGCATATCTCTCAGGGAGAGAGAACATACCGGTATTCTGTTTTATATGACAGATGCATGGAAAGAGAAGAAGTATATATATGGAGGCCTTGTTTACTGAATCTGAGATTCAAGAAAGGAATTTGAGGGTAAGGAACCATGAAAAAGATAAAAGGTAAATCAATATGGAATGATAAAAGCAAAGACAAAAATGACGTCAAGAGTGAAGGCAAAAGTGAAGACAAGAGCAAAGGCGAAAGAAACAAGGCAGGACAAGAGCATGGAAAGCAGAAACTATGACAAATGCCTTTGCGAAAGTCGTAGATATAATACTGCTGATCATAGTTATGACATTTAGCGCTATTCTGTTTTTTTCAGCTAAGAGTGATGCTCTTGCTGAAAGCTATACGAAGAATCAGACAGGAAGACTTCTTGAGTCTGTTGCTGAAAAAGGTTACCTGACACAGGATATGTGGGAGGCATATCTGTCTGAGTTAAGCGGAGCAGGACTAGCCGCAGATATAAGTTTAACTGGAACGAGATATTGTACAGAGCCTGTTTATGATATGTATTCTGTTACAAAAGCGGATGAAATGCTTAAGTCCTTGTGGACAGGAGAGAATACACTGGTACAGGCAGATGTTGCGACCAGTTTGCCAGTGGTTGATATAACTGCGGGTGCGAATGCATCTCTTAATACAGAGACAAATGCTTCTATCCTTGCAGCAAGCGTTAATACTCCTTCATCCGGGCATTTACATACGATTGCATGTTATGCGGGACACAATCATGCAGTGTATGGATGTACATATCACGGCCATGTTTCTTCCTGTTATACGAATTATCCTTACAGCTATAATATTTCCTGTACTGCCTGTGGTGGTGATGGATTAGTAACCTGTACCGGGTCAACGACAACCACTTACACTTACTATGAGTATGGAGCGACTAAATGTCCTATACATGGTGATTTCCCGGCAGCTGATGTGTGGGTGACAAAATGCAATGTTTGCGGAACTGTAATATCGGTCATAAAGCATTGGTATTGTTCAGCGCTTGGTACTCAGACAACAACTTCTAATCCACATGCTCAGATTTCATGCTCAGCATGTGGCGGCGATGGTCTTATAACCTATTCTGGAACTACAAGTACCCTGACCTGTGGGAAAGCAGAAGGGTGGTCCTGTGGATATACAGTAAATGATACTGCAGCTATGTGCGGACAGATCGTTTTGTCGATTCATGCAACAAACCCGATACAGACTGTTTATCAGGATGAAACCTTGATTACCACAGCGGTTGTGACTTATCTTGATGGTTCACAAAAAACTGTCCTGTGTACCGCAGAAAAAGGGACAGCACACATTGGAACATATTCAGTCATACTTTCCCTTACAGGATATGCGTCTGCAGGTAATATGGGGACATTTACCGATACGATTTCGGTTACTGTGATTCCAAAGAATGCCGTATGTGAAAATGGACATCTGTACCCGGCTGCATACAGCCAGTGCCCATACTGTGATGCCTATGTAGAAAGTATTGCGCTGACAGGGGCAGCTATGGAACAGGGACGGGCTGCTGTTTACTCCGGGACCACATTGCAGGAGAGCGGGTATAGTCTGTATGTGACATATATGGACAAAGATACAGAGTTAATTGCAAACGGATGGACTGATAATCTTGATAACGATTATGTGGGACTTCAAGAGGTAACCATTTCATATAAAGGAAAGACTGAAGTATTTCCGGTTGTTGTTTATGCAGAAACAAAAACATGTGACAGCTGCGGCTTTCTCTATGCGCTCAATCCGGACAAAAGTGATCCGGGATGCCCTTATTGTTTTGCATCCGTACCGTATTTTACGGGACAGTCCATGTCTTATACGACGATCATCATGTCTGAGGATATTATGAACGGAATATATGGAAATGAAAGAAGATATATATTTGCGAAGGGCGACACGATTACCGTAGAAGTTAAGAACCGCAAAAGGTCTGTCATCCTGATGCTGCTCTCTGATCTTTTTCCGGGGATAGGGGACAAGCTTAATATATCAATGCAGGAAAGTATAACAGTTCGAAGTGATGATTCTTATATAAAGATACTGCAATGATTGGGGAAAGACCGGTGCAGTCAGTGTAAATAGAAAAAGAAAAATTGGCAGGAGTCAGGATATGAGATTTTATCATTATACATTACTATATGTCATTTTATTCATGCTTGTTTTTGTGCAGATATCCTATGTCATTTCTGTGTATGAGACTGCCGTTGATGAGCATATGGAAATGGAGAAGAAATTTACCAATGCAGTTGATGCGGCGGCCATGTCGCTTGTATTCCGGGAAAGCGACGGCCTGCTGACTGCAGACAGAGATGCTGCGGTGGAAGCGTTCTTTAGCAGTATGTATTCTTCTCTTGGAATTGCAGATGATCCAGAGGCACGAAAGGAATTCACTATGTATATTCCTGTCTTCGTAGCCGTACTGAATGACGGATACAGCTTGCTGTCCTTTGCAGAATATATCGATGCGAGCGGCGGCATATCCTATACCAGACAGTGGACAGAGACCAAAGCATATGCCTTTGCAGATAATCTTTTCACATACCGGTTCATGCTCGACGGCTCTGTTACATTATATGACAGGGAAAAAGTGATTAATGGAACGGAGTGCATATTTACAGCAACACAGAAGGAATTAGAGCAGGGGTCTCTGTATCAGAAGGTCAGGGCATCGTATCCGGATCTTTTTCTGTTTGATAAAGAAAGCTATGAGAACGTCAGAAAAGCAGCAATTACTGATTGTATTGAAGAATCACTTCGTTACGAGTTCAATGTACATAATCAGATAGCACAAAACTATGATATTGACTATGGATTCTCCATTCCTGTCATAGATAATGCCAGATGGTCAAGGTCAATAGATGCCCCCTCTCTTTTGGTGACCATACAGGGTTATCCGTTATATGCAGGTAATTCATTATACTTTAATCAATTCAGTTTTGTCGGTGCCAGCATCTCAAAAGCAACGACTTATTATATTGAGACAGGATGCGGCAGCGGAGGGTGGTATTCTCTATATCATCGATTTGACTGTCCTTATATCGGAAAGGAAGGGACTGCTGACTGGGCGAATTGCTATTATGATGTAAAAGAACTGGCCGACCTGGGCTGTTATGCCTGTAAATATTGCCTGCCCTTTGGTGTGCATAAGCCGGACTCACTGTCAGACCCACAAGAGTAAAATTAGAAAAAGAGCACGCAACCTAAAACGGGTATAAAATATTAAATTAAATTACGATTAGAAGAATTTTATATCCAAAGGTACACAAAGCTTGATTTTTCCAATTTATGTATGATATAATGCCATCAGAAGTGAATGACAAACAAAGGGAGAAAAGCGTATGAATAAAAAAACAGCGGTAATCATGGTAATAGTATTAATAACAGCAATAGCGGCAGCAGGAGCAGTTTTGTTTAAGAGCTATAGCAAAGGGGCAAAAGAATCAGGCGAAATGGAAGCAGTGAATACAGAAGCTACCATTTGTGAAAGTCCGACACCATCCTCTGATTCCAATACAAAACCTGCGGCAATGCCGGCAGGAGAAGATATCGAAGGATCAGGCAGCGCTGATGCAACAAGTACAATGGCTCCGGTAACACCAAAAGCTCCGACTGGTACTGCGGGTGCATTGACACCTGCTATATTGCCTGCGTCAAACCCAGATGAAGCGCTGAACACAACCCCGACAGGAGCATTAGATGCAACAGTGTCTTTAGAGCCCACCGGCACAGCAGCTGTTACACAGCCTTTGTTAACGGAAGCAACAATAACTCCTGCATCAAAGCCTGCACTGGCTCAAGCACCACAGTCGGCCTCAGTTCCGACCTCAAAGCCAGTGGCAACACCTACACCAAAACCTACAATAACACCAAAACCGACAGCAACACCAGCGCCTACAGCAACACCGGTATCGGCAAACATGTCTGTATATGAGTTCATGGATATGGTAGTTGATGCGATGAATATCCCGAAGGAAGTCGGTGCAGAATATGTTGGTTACAGTACACTGACAGTCAATAACATTATTGATTCCTCTGTATGGCTCGATGTGCATAAGGGAGAAGTCATAACAAGAGAACTGGCTTTTGTGATCCTTGCTGATGCAGACAAGTACCTGAAACACAGTTATGATTCAGAAGTTTATAATGAAGCGGTCGATAATGCAAGGATCGCAGACATCAAGAAATTCGATTCAAGCTACAGGACGAGTGCTTATTATGTATATTCACAGGGCATTGTAGAAGGAAAAAGCACTGGAACCTTCAGTAAGAAGAGGAACCTTAAACCCGTTGAAGAACTGACAGAGTCCGATGCTAAGATCTACATTGCAAGAATGATGGGAACAAAGACAAGAGCAGCCTTAACAGATGATGCGCAGGTATGCAGGACAACGAACTTACCAGAGCTTGCAAGGCTGTATCCCTACATCCTAGACAGTTTCCCGAATGAATATTATGACTGGAATTTCAATTATCAGTTTAATTCTCAGGATGGTGAACTATGGGGACAGACCGATAAATTCTTATATAGTAAATGGGCATCCCCTGTTGACCTAGAAGGACTATCGCAGTACAGGTATGACATTTATGGATTATATTCCTGGTGGCCGGATGGGACAGAGCACTTTGGTACCTATGAGGATATCGTAAATGGATATAAGGACACCTGGAAAGAACAGATAGAGACCTTTGTCATGACTTCATTAAATGTGGATTACAGGACGCTCAGAGGTGACACAGCATGGCAGAACGCACTTAAAAGTGTCTATTACCGTTATAATGATCCATCCGTTGATTATCAGTATCAGAAGGGAATGGATGAGGACGTTGCGACCTACATAGACAACGCAGAAAAGAATAAGACGATTATTGAGTGTGATGAAGTTGATTTTGATATGTCAACGCTGCATTTTTCAAACAGTGCATCAATGGGGAATTGGTATGTAAAAGTGCATGTACATTACAGGATCGTGTCAACAACGATAGATCTGACTGGTACATATAGTAAAGGTAATCCATTGATGTTCTGTGCTTTTCCTAATTCGAGAGGAAGTTCAGGGTATTACCAAAGCGGCATCGAACTGGGAGAATGGATAGATGATTATTTTTATGTTGGGCTTGATCATAGCGAAGGAGGATGTGGAATTTCAACATTCCTTGCATCCCCTTGGTTTCATGAACAGGCTATTCGTCCGCATATGTAATCATAACCAGAAGAGAGGGAAGAATGGAAGAGAAAGTAAGAACAGTTAAAAATAAGAAGAATACCATGAGGCGGAGTCTCATGGTATTCTTTGCGCTGTTGTCTGTGGTCGCACTGACAGGTATATTTGCTCATTTCCTGGGTGAGAAAAGTGTTAGTGCGCAGACGTATACAGTGGATTATGGTGATTATCAGGTCCTTTATACGCAGGGAGGTGAACTGATCTACACCATGTATCAGGATAAAGAAGCTAATACTATCACGCTTGAAGGAACGCATAATTATTCAACAATGTCTGATTATATTTCTTACTCCACGACAGGATTTACTATGTCGAACCAGAGTACTCCATCAGGAAACGGAGTGACAACAGGTATTTCCTCAGTCAACAGGAAAACGATCAGCACATCTGCGAATTCTTATGGGAATGCGGGTGAAAGATATACGATGTATACATTCAGTGCGAAGACATTTGTAGAGAATCTGCAGTCGTTATTCAGTAATTCACAGTTGACAAGCGACCGTGGCGTGACACTGTATTTAAGCTCTATCTATAATGTCGGAATGAAACATGTCGATGCTTACGGCAATATTACATGGGACAGCTGGATAAGAACAGGGATCGTAGATCTTCCTGTTATGCAGGACGCTGCAGCGTGGACTGCAACGACAAGAGATGAAGTCCTGCCAAGATATTATGATATGAAATTCACCATAAGGCTTCAGGGTTATACGACCACAGTGAACTATGTTTATCTTGATGAGGATGGGAAAACAAAAATTATAAGCTCGAATACTGGTACTATTGAAGATTGTGTGGTAAATGGAGATTATAGTTATACGCTGCCAAGCAGCGATTTAAGCATAACAAGCGGCGGCAAATCATATACCTATGATAACCAGGCATATATTGTTTATAATGACGGGACTAAGAAGAATCTTTATTCCGGCCCCACGGTTTCATGGACGCACACACAGAGCGAAAATGCGGTTATCAATTATTACTTTGTCGAAGACGAGAGCAGTGAACCGATCGATGTTGCGCTTGAATTCTATACAAAGCTTGGTAATGAAGATTACGTTCTGCAGAAAACAGTGGATTATACCAACAGGACCGGGATACAGGTGTATGTTAAGGACGAGTTCTCGTATTCCGTAGCAAGCAGTGTCACATTTTCCGGTGTGAAATACTATTATGAAACAAAATGGAGCTACACGTATGAAGATCCTGCTTATGGTTCGATGAACAGCGGTTCTAAGTCTGGTGAACCATATATCAAGTATGCCCCTGCGGTAGCAGATGGAACGGTACTGCATATCAAGATGTATTTCAGCGCGGATGAACCGGTGGTAACGGATCCGGTACCGACAATAACACCGGCAGATATGGAACCGATCCCTGCAAAGGAGTTCATAACGCTCGATGTCACAAAAGGGACGTCAACAGGTACGATTAATTCAAACGTGTACAACAATAACCTTTATGCATCATTTGCATCCATTCCGACACAGGAATCACAGTATGCGCAGATAACCACTTCGTTTTATCTGATAGGATATTCTCTTGAAAAGATGGTAGGAGAGGAGATCTACAAGGTTCTTGTCAGTCAGGACTACACCTTACAGTGGATGGTCGATACAGGAGAGGTCGATGAAGATACAGGAGACCCTATCCTTGAAATGACAGAAGAGACCGTAACGCTCGAAACAACAATAGAAGTACAGAGAGCATACGGCTACTGGGAGATAAACAGCTTTAAATTTTATACCGTATCGAGCGGTACGCTGTATAACAGCACGCTCCCTGCGGGAAGTGCGACAGTGACACCTGCATCATCGTATTATACCGGGGTCCCTTATGTATCGACAAATGATACTGCGGTCAACTATGCCAGACCGGATGAAGTGACGAGCGGTATCGTCATGGATCCTGTGACAATAACAAGCGGCACGCAGGAAAAACCAGACCTGCCACAGGAAGCGTTCGAAGTCGGCGCATATGATGCCGCACAGGCAGGGACCGGTGAGATCAAGGTATGGAACGACTATATCGTATTTAACGGAGTTCCGGTCATGAACAACACAAAGCTCGAGTATGATACCGGTTCTCTGAATATGTCCTTTGCACACGCAGACTGGTATACCACAAGAGATGATATGCTCTACAGTGCCGGATATATCATTCCTGCAGAAAAGAAGAACGGCACATACACTTCATCGGGAACTGTTACCTACACTGCGACAGGTGCAAGCATCAATCCGGGACAGACAACGCTTTCATATTCACTTAATAGTGTGAACAGTGTAATAGTACATACGCCTGTATACTGTGATGCCGTTGTCAGCGCAGATAATGATGAATTTGTTCAGCTGGCTCCTGATGAGATCGATGCATCCGCAACACAGCTCGTGCTCGATGAAGAAAATGAACTGAATGACTTCACAATAAAGATTTCAAATACCGGTGCCCACCTGCAGACAACAGGGTATTACACAAGGGATTATTCTTATATTAAGAGAACGACATCACTTTCCAATATCCTTGCTGATCCGGCGACCGGTCTGCTGCATAACGAAGTGCAATTCTCGTTCGACTGTTACATAGATGTCTACAACGATGATAACATGGCAAATGATGTCTATTTACCGGCAGGAACCTGGGTCGTCTTTGGACGTAATACGCAGAGGTTCTATATAGGTATGACTGTAGCAGAGGGTATGTATTATGCTAATTACAGAACGATTGCTATAAATGCAGCATCACCTTATACTGCGGCGGCAAGTACAGCGAACCTTTCAAGGTCAGAGTACGTGGCAACGGATTATACAACATTTCAGGTATCAGGAAGAATGTTCGGACTTTCCTTGTATGACATTACAGATTATCCTATCTGGGAAGAAGCATTCCGTGTACCTGATACACTGTGGTTCAAGAAAGACCTTGCCGGATATACGAGCGGTGTCAATACGCTCACGTACGATGCTGACAGCGTATATGATTACACGGTCGGCATAAATGACAGCTATGGCGATTACACTGGCAGAATGGCGAAGTTTACGCTCCCTCTGGTATCGGGAAGCCACCCTTACTATACGAACATGGGTATACTGAAAAAAGGATATTCAGTAAGGTTCACGCTTGATACAGTGGGAAGTTATTACATGGATGGATCAAAGGTAGAAGTCACACCGACCTTCTGGTGGGTGGACGAGAACGGACAGAACAGGACGCAGGTCGATGTTTATTACAAGGCATTGCTTGAAGACCAGACCGTACCGTTGATAAGGACCGGAGGAAAGCTTGACTTAATCAATTACATTAAGATCCTGACAGGTAACAGGTATCTTGGCATTCCGGAAGCAGAGCTCCGAAACACTGCAGCCATTAGAGGAGTTACCTATGCAAAATGGAGATCCCAGTATACTGATATGATGTGTGTCTCTAAGGTACTTCTTACATCACCATTCAGAACGTATACGAATCAGGATTATTATGCAGAACAGAGTACATATGGATTTGTGGATGACCTGGCGGCAGAGAACATAACACAGAACACAGTCAGCAGTCTCAAACAGAGCTGGTACGGTATGCTCTATATACCAAATACGGCCACCTTCTGTGTGAAGGACACAGATGTCTATACGTATGCCAACCATTACGGAATTGACTATACGGAAGATTTCTGGCTCCATGGCGGTTACATCATTGTAAACATAGAAATTAAGGTAACAGACAGGAATGGCGAGCAGACGTTATACTACGTCGATCCAGGCTCGGGAGACAGTTACTGCAGTATGTGGGAGATGGAAGGAGCGCTTGGAAGTAAGACAGGAAAAGACGGTGTAACATTTGATTTTGAACCGGGTGATTTTATTATCTACTATACAGATAAGAGCTATAACGATGACTATACCGTAAACGGAATTTATTAAGCCTGCCAGGACAGGCAAGATTTTGTAAAATTAAAGACTTGCCTGCTTAAGGACTTGCCTGCTGCAATTTATAAAAAAAGCTCTGTCTTCACGAATGAGTATTATTATGAAGGTTCGTGCGTGAATATCTGCACCTGGTTTCTGCCGTT
>QKDK01000296.1 GCA_003252135.1 Clostridia bacterium | reverse complement strand
TGGTGGCTTATAGAGTATAATACAAAACATTAAATGTAAATTATACGGCTATGGAAGATGAATGGAATCTGTTGTCGTAACCTGATATAAGAATAGCGAGATACAGCACTCAATGAGGAGTGCCCTGTAAAAAGGGCACTCTTTTTGTATCAAAGTGAGTTTTGTGAAGAATTTTTAAATGGCATGGTCTCATGTATCTTTGTTCTGGTAAGGATTACAGAATCATGTTAACTACGGCATTGCGAGTCTTTGGTTTGACAGGAGGTAACTATGGCGATTGCAGTCAGTAAATTATACAGTAACTGTGCGACGCTTTATCAGATGAAGCTTTTAGCAGGCAATAAAGGATTAACAAACCTGGTTGAATGGGTTCATATTGTGGAGGACCAGGAGGTCTCTTCCTTTCTCCATGGGCATGAAATAATCTTTACCGCGGGCTATATGAACCGTGGTGAGGTTTGGCTGCTTGAATTCATTCAGGAACTCTATAAAAGCCAGATCAGTGCATTTGTGATCAATCTGGGACCCTACATAAAGACAATACCCAAAAGCGTCATAGCCTATTGTGACGAGGTCGGTCTGCCTTTGTTTACAATACCCTGGAAAACACGAATGGTCGATGTAACAAGAGATTTTTGTACGAGGATCATGCACAATGAAAATGTTGAGTTAAGCATTGCTACTACCGTCAAGGACATCATATTTAAAGTCGGTGATCTGGAGACACAGATCCAGCATATGGAACGCTATGGATTTATGAGAGACTGTAATCTATGTCTGGTCAACATTGCGGTAGAAAGTCGTGATACAGCCTACGGTATTGAGAATATGGAACGGCTGAGGATGTATGTTGAACAGATTGCAAGAACATCACAGCGGCTGTTCATTTCCTTTGGATATCAGTCCAATCTTGTTGTTGTTCTCTCCGAAGACAGTATGGATATGGTTCGGAAATTTGTGGATCAATTAATGCTTCTTGTGAAAAAGGCAAAGGATGACTTCTTAATTTATGTCGGAATCAGTTCTATTGTGAAGGGATTCAAAAATCTTGAAAGCAATTTTGAAAAAGCGATCGCAGCGAACGGAATGGCAAAAAAGAAACAGGTGAAGTCCTGTTACTATGATAATCTGGATCTTTATAAGGTATTGCTGGGCGTTAAAGACAAGACCATCCTACAGGAGTTCTATCATGATGTCTTTGGAAAGCTGGAGCAGTACGATGCGGAGAACGATACGGATCTTATGGGTTTTTTGCAGTTATATCTGGACAATAACGGAAGTCCGCAGCTTGTTTCAGAGCAGCAGTTCATACATCGTAATACAGTAAATAATCAGATCAAGAAGATCGAGAAGATCACCGGTTACAATCTGTTGAATCTGGATGAAAGGGTACGATGCAGCATCGGATATATGATACGTGATATACTAAAGAGTTAGTTTGTTGTGCATTTGCACACAAAAATCTGGTCATTCATTGATTGAATTACAGAATCCCTCTCCCTATAATGTTGTTTATAAGAAAGAGAAGCAAAGGAGCTTGTGCAGATACAAGCTCTTTTTCTATGCATCAGTTTATAAGGAGGAGAACAAATGACCGGAGAAGAAATCAAAAGCGCAGCAAAGGAATACAGTCTTCAATCGTGGAGCAAACAAAAAGGTGTTAACCAGATTCCAGTTGAAAAGGGTGAGGGGATTTATTTTTGGGATTATGATGGAAATCGTTATACAGATATGTCCTCTCAGCTAGTAAATATGAATTTGGGATTTGGCAATAAAGCGATCAATGAGGCAATCAAAGAGCAGGTCGATAAGTTCTGTTTTGCAGGTCCTTCTTATGGTGTTGATGCCAGATCAAAGCTTGCTAAAAAGTTAGTTGAGTTAATGCCGGATAACATCGCGAAGATCTTTTTTACAAATGCCGGAGCCGATGCGAATGAAAATGCGATCAAGATGGCACGTATGGTCACAGGCAGATTTAAAATTTTCAGCCGCTATCGCAGTTATCATGGATCCTCTTTTGGCGCCGGAAATCTGACGGGAGAACCAAGAAGATATGCGCTGGAACCCGGAATCCCTGGTTTTATCAAATTTTTTGATCCTTATATCTATAGAGAAGCAATTACTTTTGCCAGCGAAGAAGAAGCAACAAAATACTATCTGACAAAGTTAAGAGAACAGATCATATACGAGGGAAGAGACAGTGTTGCAGCGATCGTTATCGAGACGATTACAGGATCGAACGGTATCATAATTCCGCCGAAGGGTTATCTTCCGGGAATGAGAGCAATCTGTGATGAGTTTGGCATTATGATGATCTGCGACGAAGTTATGGCTGGTTTTGGCAGAACAGGCAAGATGTTCGCCTTTGAGAATTTTGATGTAAAGCCTGATATGGTCACTTTTGCGAAAGGAGTTACCTGTGGCTATGTTCCGCTTGGAGGTGTTGCCGTATCGAAAAAAATCGCAGATTACTTTGAAGATCACCTTCTTTCCTGCGGACTTACCTACAGCGGACATCCGCTTGGCTGTGCAGCCGGTGTAGCCTGTGTGAATTACTATGAAGAAGCAGACATTCTTGGTAATGTGAATAAAGTCGGCAAAGTCTTGGGAGAAAAATTAGAAGAATTAAAAGAAAAGCACGCCTGTGTCGGGGATGTGCGTTACATAGGACTTTTCTCTGCCGTCGAACTGGTAAAGGATAAAACAACAAAAGAAGCACTGGTACCATATGGCCAGGACCCGGAAGGAATCATGGGTAAAGTCATAGGGAAATTAAAAGAGAACAAATTCATGACGTATTCCCATGAGAATATTATTATCGTTGCACCTCCGCTTATTATAACAGAAGAGCAGCTGACGGAAGAACTGATAAAACTTGACAAGGTCTTGGATTTTGTTGAGGAAGAATTTCTTAAATAAGCAGAACGAAACATAAAACCTGTGAACCAAATGGTTCAAACGTTAGTGCGCATGTAGACTTAAAACCGGAAAATAACCGATACGATGCTTTAAAGATGAAGCATAGCATTATAGTTTTATGGGAACAAGATAACAAATCAGAAAAGTGATAATTGTGCATATGCACAAACAAATGTGTAGTTGTGCCCATTGCAAAGGCAGATGCAGTTTGATATGATGGACAATCATAAAGAAATGTAACAAGATAATGAATATCAATTAACAAAAGCAGCAAAGGAGCTCTTTACGTTACTCCTGCGCTGCTTTTGATTTGTAGAGGTGAGATATGGCATATCAGATTACATTACCTGGTAGGGTAATGATTGGTAAAAATGCTTTGGATATGTGTGAAACAGAGCTGAAAAAAAGTGGCAAAAAAGCATTTATCGTAACAGGAAAGATCGTAACAAAGGTCGGTATATTGAAAAGGCTTACTGATTACCTGCAAAATTTTTCAATATCCTATGAAATCTTTGATGACATAACCGGTGAACCAACGGATTCTATGATAGAAGCCGGGGTGAAAGCCTATAGGATGAGTGGATGTGATTTTATTATCGCGATTGGTGGAGGAAGCCCTCTTGACAGTGCAAAAGCAATTGCAGCAATGTCCGTACTCGAAGGTGAGATATCGGATTACATGGGTGTTGAGATAAAGGGAGACTTCCCGCCGATGATTCTGATTCCGACAACATCCGGGACAGGATCGGAAGCTACAAAGTTCACAATCATAACAGATACAAAAAAAGATGTAAAGATGCTGCTGAAAGGAGACGACCTTCTTCCCAAGATGGCAATCCTGGATCCGTCCCTTACACATTCTTCGCCTCCGGATATAACCGCTTCCACAGGGATAGACGCCTTAACACATGCGATAGAATCATACACTTCAAGAAAAGGGAATCCGTTGACCGATACCTTTGCTTTATCGGCAATCAAAAGAATTTTTCAATATCTTCCGACTGCATTCAACAACGGCAGCGATGAAAAGGCAAGAGAAGAACTACAGATTGCCGCATTTGAAGCCGGTGTCTGTATAAACAATGCTTCTGTTACACTGGTGCACGGAATGAGCCGACCGATCGGAGCGAACTTTCATGTACCGCATGGTATCTCCAATGCAATGCTGCTGAAAGAATGTCTGTCCTATGTAATGGACGGATGTTATGACAAATTTGCGGACATGGCAAGAGAAATCGGTGTGGCAGATGATAATGACAATGATATAAAAGCATCGGAATTGTTTTTAGAGCAGCTGGATATGTTATGCAGGGAGTGCAGAATACCAACGTTGCAAGAGTATGGAATACCAAAAGACAGGTTCGAGTCTTTGGTCGAGAAGATGGCCGACGATGCAATGAAAAGCGGAAGTCCTTCCAATACGATAAAAAAAGTTTCGGCAGAAGATCTGGTTGAAATCTATAAAAAAGTTTGGTAAATCCGAAACAGAATAGGGAACAAAACATTACAATGGCGTAAGGCAATAGCTTTATGCCTTTTTGCGTCTTTCTACTTTGTTTGAAAATGCCTGAAAAGGCGGAAAGGAATGGAACATGCTGGCAATTGATTATTTAGATAAACGTTTGAAGAAGAAAGATACGGTTTCCAACGGCGATGCAGTGAGTACGGATATTGAAATCAGCATTCGCAATCTGAACGTAAGCTTCCCGGATAAGGACGGAGGAGAACCTGTGAATGCACTCCAGAATATAAATCTGGACATCAAACAGGGAGAATTCATATCGCTTCTTGGACCATCCGGATGCGGAAAAACAACACTTTTACGTACAATCGCAGACCTACAGCAGCCTACGTCAGGTGAGATATCAGTCAGAGGCCTGTCACCAAGAGAAATACGTTTGCAAAAAAAATACGGTATTGTATTCCAGAATCCGGTCCTGTATGACTGGAGAACGGTACGACGTAATGTCTGTATGCCAATGGAGCTGATGGGGATACCGAAGAAAGACAGAACGGCCAGAGTAACCAAAATGCTCGAACTGGTCGGATTAATGGAATTCGGTAAAAAGTACCCGCATGAGCTTAGTGGTGGTATGCAGCAGAGAGTCGGCATTGCAAGAGCGCTTGCCATCAAACCGGAGATCTTACTTATGGACGAACCATTTTCGGCTCTTGATGAATTTACAAAAGAAAAGCTGCATGAAGATCTGCTTCGAATATGGAAAAAGACGAACAAGACGATCCTGTTCGTAACGCATAATATACAGGAAGCTGTATTTTTATCAGACAGAGTGGTCGTACTATCACCTCATCCCGGCCGAGTTTCTGCCGTAGTCGACATTGAACTGGAGAGACCTAGATCATTAGAAATCAAGAATACACCTGAGTTCAATGAAATGGTCGTAAAAGTCAGAAAGAGCTTTGAGAGCGTATATTAATGGTTCGTCACAGAAGGAAAAGAAAGGCTGGGATACAATGAAGCGAATTAAGAAATTTTTTCAATCAAATAATCTTGTTACCCTTGTCTGGGGGATCGGACTGATCATTGTATGGGAAATCGGAGCTTTTATTATCGAGGGAAGCAAAAGGTCGCCGGAGAATGTTCTTCCTCACTTGTATCAGATCGTTGCGTCGGTATTCAGTGATAAGCTAGTGAGCAACAATCAGACGGCAATACAGATTGTTATGAGCAATGCGGGAATCACATTGTTTCGTGCAGGAATCGGTTTTGTGATCGGAGCTGCAGTAGGTTTCCTGCTTGCACTTATGATGAATCTGGTTAAGGGAGTGGAAAAGACGATTTTCCCTTACCTTATGATCATACAGATGATCCCTATACTTGGTATGGCACCGATCGTTCTGGCGATTACAAAAGACATCAACAAAAGCCGAATCGTCATTGCTGCGATCCTGACATTTTACCCGGTGGCAACGAATACACTGGCAGGATTCAAGTCTGTTGACCCGCAGAAGCATGAGCTGATGTATTCCATAGCGGCCAGCAAATTTGAGATATACAGGAAGTTATTAATACCATCCAGTATCCCGTATCTGTTTACCGGATTAAAGATAGCAGCTCCCATGGCGATAACCGCATCGATCCTGGTAGACACACTGCAGGGCGGAGGAGGACTTGGCTGTATGTTATCGCAGTCACTGAGGCATGCGATGTCGATCTATGTATTCTGGCAGATCGTATTTGTCAGTGCCATCATTGGTATCTTAAGCTATTATCTGATGTCGGTGATCGAAAAACTGGTTTCTCCTTATAAACGAGCCAAGATAAAGGGGTGAAGAAATGAGTAAAACGACAAATAAACGAAACGGAAAATTTCGGACAAAATCAATATCGACCATACTTTATCCCGTACTTTTTGGTGTTATTATCGTTGTTTTATGGCAGACACAGATCCTGCATAAAATCATTGGAGCCGATACATTTACGCTTCCGCTTCCGGGAAGAATCCTTGGAATCATACAGGATAATGTTCCGGGTATAGCGAAAAATGTCGTGGCAACTGTTATCGTAGCAGTCGGCGGACTTATCTTAGGCTCCCTTTTAGGATACCTGCTTGCTATTGTAGCAACCATATTCCCTAAATGGGGAAGCGGTGGACTTACCATAGTTTCAGCGTTCAATGCAATTCCGATCATTGCGATCGCTCCGATTTTAAATAACCTTACAAAGGATTTCAGTAAAGATCCGAACATTCGAAGCATGCTTGCAAAGATGTTAGTGGTAATGCTTACCTGTACAGTATCCATGAGCATCAATGCATTTCGGGGATTTAATGAATTGAAGCCATTTTCAGAAGATCTGATGAAATCCTATGCCGCATCCAAAGTTACGGTGTTCATGAAGCTGCGAATACCGAACAGTCTGCCGTATGTGTTTACAGCGCTTCGGGTGAGTGTACCGGCCAGTGTCATCAGTGCGCTTGTCAGTGAATACTTTGCAGAATATATCATCGGAGTAGGACGACAGATTCGTGAGAACATTGTTCTCGCACAGTACGCAACAGCTTGGGCATATATATTGGTTGCTTGTTTTATCGGTATTATTATGTACGTGATCTTATTGATTACTGAAGGTATTTTGTTGAAAGGGCGCAGATAATTCAAAGCGGTGTATCAACTTAATATAAAGAAGCATGAAAATTTTATTTGTAATGACAAAGGAGGGTGTCTATGAAAAATTTATCTATGAAAAAAGCTATTACACTGATTCTGGTGTTAGCAATGACCGTAACACTTTTTGCAGGTTGCGGTAACGAAAGCAGTGCATCGAATGAAGTCACACCAACAGCGGCAGCAGAAGCAACCGCAGCAGCAGAAGCAACATCCGCTCCGGCAGGTGATGAAAGCACAGGAGCTTACTATGCAGCAGACGCAACAGCAGAAAGCATAGTACTGGATGCTGCAGCAAAGGGACAGGTCGGTAACTGGGGACTTGGTAACGAATACGAAGTACAGGCTCTGTTATCAAAGTATGGACAGCCGACAACCTATTTGAGTCAGGCATTTGATATGGATGGGTTTGATGATGATACTATTCTTTTAGCATCCGCTATGACCTACAACGAACTTGGTCTTGTCAAGAATTCTTACGATGGTGCTTATGGTTACGGAGACAGCGTTAAATACATCGATATGAATGATGAAGGTGTTGCAATGCTCGAAGATAACATCTTTACAACAAAGGAATTTGCAGAAGCAAATCCCAATACCGTGAAAGCTTTCATCTATGCATCCATGCAGGGCTGGCAGTACGCCTGCGAGCATCCGGAAGAAGCTGCAGAAATCGTGTACAAATATGGTTCTTCCGTATCCAGCGATCATCAGGCTTATATGGCATCTGAAGTTAAGAAATTAGTTGAAACCGATATGAGCGGAGCAACCGTTACAAATTACGGTAATATGGATGAGTCAGCTATGCAGCAGACACTTGATCTGGCAAAGCAGTACATCAGTCTTGATGACTCTCAGGCAGCGGATGCATTACAGGCACTCACACTGGCCGACATCATGGATGCTTCTTACTGGGAAGCTGCAAGTGCTTCCGATGGTACCTTTGATGCACCGGAAAAAACAGATGTTTCCATCCAGCTCAAATGGCTTCCGCAGGCACAGTTCATGGGTTACTACGTAGCACTTGACAAAGGATACTATACCAATGTCGGTCTTAATGTAACGATCGTTCAGGGTGGTGGTGACATCGGTGAGACAACAGCTGTTTACACCGGACAGGTAGACTTTGGTGTTACATGGGTTTCGAACCTTATTGCAGCAAATGCAGGTGGTATGAACCTGGTTGAGATCTCACAGGTATTCCAGAGATCAGGTCTTGTCCTTGTATACAAAATCAATGAATAATCTGACAGGTACTATCGTAGAAAAATAAACTTGAAAAGCGGCTGCTGAAACTTTTGTAAACCAAACAGGCCATACCTGTTAACCGTTACGATGTGAGTTTCCCGGCAGTCGCTTTTCCAATTTACCATAAGGAGGCAGGCAGATGGATTTATTAATTAAAAATGGAACCATAGTAACGGCAAAAGAGACTTTTGTGGCAGATATTGCAGTTAAGGATGGGAAAATTGCTTGTATTGGGGCCGGATTAGAAGAGACGATGTCGGTCAGTGCCAAAAAAGTCGTGGATGCGACCGGGAAATTAGTACTTCCCGGCGGAATCGATGCCCATACACACCTGGCAATGCCATTTGGCGGAACGGTTTCAGCAGACGGTTATCTGTCCGGAACAAGAGCTGCTGCATGTGGTGGAATCACAACAGTATTTGATTATCCGATGCAGAGAAAAGGCAAAGGGATTCTTGAGACGGCAGAAGCAAAAAAGGTGGTATTTGATCAGGAAGCATGTGTTGATTACGCATTTCACTGTATTATTACGGATCTGAATGATGGTGAAATACTTGATGAGTTCAAGGCTTCCGTCGAATATGGCATTACCAGTTTTAAGTGTTTTCTTGTTTATAAAAAAGAAGGCATGATGGTAGATGATGCCACGCTGATCAAGGTCCTGTTAAAAGCAAAGGAAGTCGGTGCTATTACGAACATTCATGCCGAGAATCCGGATGTTATCGACCTGAACATCGAACAATTCAAAAAAGAAGGAAAGATGTCAGCCTGGTATCATTACCTGAGCCGCCCGGAATTTGTTGAAGCAGAAGCAGACAAACGTGCAGTGCACTGGGCAAAATCGGTGGATGCCCCTCTTTATATCGTACACATGGCAGATAAGGAAGGACTTGAAGCAGCCGTAGAAGCAAAGCTTGCCGGCCATCCGATCTTTATTGAGACTTGTCCGCAGTATCTCGAATTCACCTGCGATGTATACAAAAGAGAAGATGGAAGGAATTTTGTCTGCTCTCCGCCGATGAAGGGACAGGAAAGCCAGGATGCTTTATGGGCTGCGATCCGACAGGGAACCATAGACACAGTGGCAACCGATCACTGTCCATTCCAAAGTTATGAAAAAGACTGGGGAAAAGATGATTTTACCAAGATACCAAATGGATGTGCAGGAATCGAGAACCTTTACCCTTATATGCTGTCTGCAGCGAACGAAGGGAAAATAACCTTTAACAGAGCGGTAGAACTATGTTCAACCAATCCGGCAAAAATATTTGGGTGTGATCAGAAAGGATCTCTGACCGCTGGTAAGGATGCCGATATTGTAATCTATGACCCGGAAAAGGACTTTACCATATCCATTGATAATATGCACAGCAATTATGATCACACGATCTGGGAAGGTAAAAAGTTAAAAGGATATCCGGTTCAGACGTATGTCAGAGGAACGTTAGTATACGACAATGGTGAGTTCGTTGGTACGCCGGGGTATGGAGAGTTTGTTAAAAGAAAGCCGTCCAGATAGCCAGTGCATGCAGATAGTACGAGCGGTCTGACAAAGTAAACTTTAGAAATAAAATTTCCAAATATGATGTGCGTGTCAAATAGTCCTCTTTCGTAAATTACGCGTCAATTTGCACAAAGACAGAAGAACGAATGCGCCTATGGAAATATAGTAGAGATTCTTTACTCCTATATTTTGTGCTTTATCAGAAAAAAGATCTGTTTGAGCGCAGCGAGTTATCTTTTTTCTGATAGATTTAGCATAAAACATAGGAGAATTAGAATCTCTTCTATATTGCAATCGAAGCAATGAGTCTTCTGGCTTTGTGCAAATTGACCTTGCTATAGCTGATATAGGGCTATTCGACCCTGGCATCATCAAATATAAAAGTATAAATGTTCTGCAGTATTCAGCAGACGGATGAATAAAAAGAAATCATGATCACAGATGATTTGGAAAGTTAGGAGTGGATAAAATGATGAATCCAGTATACAAAGAGATATCGCAAAGAGAAGAAGCAGCAGGATGTCTGCTCTGTCACAGTACGCCCTGTACAAAAGCCTGCCCTTACGGGGTGGAAGTAGACAGGGTAATCAGAGCCATGCGTTTCGAGAATGTAACAGGTGCCGCGACCCGGTTGCCAAAGGAGCTTCCCTGTCTGTCCTGCGAGTCGAAAGACTGCATGAAAGCGTGTTTGAAAGGAAAGATCAATCGACCGGTTGCCATTGATGAGATTATGACACAGGCAGTTTCCTGTCAGACAGAGTATTCAAAGGATGTTGATTTATCCCTTGAGTTTTGTGGTATTCCCTGTGAAAATCCTTTCTTTTTATCTTCGTCGGTCGTAGGAAGCAACTATGAAATGGTAGCAAAAGCTTTTGATATGGGCTGGGCCGGCGTTGCATTTAAGACGATCGGAACCTTTATTCCAAAAGAAGTTTCACCAAGGTTTGATGCTTTGAGCAAAGAAGCGGCGCCCTTTGTCGGGTTTAAGAACATCGAACAGATATCCGATCATACGCTGGAAGAAAACCTGGGATTTCTGAAGCAGTTAAAAAAAGACTACAAGGATAAGATAATCATTGCTTCCATAATGGGGCAGAACGAAGAGGAATGGTCCCATCTTGCGAAGCTGGTAACAGACATCGGGGTTGATATAATTGAATGTAACTTCTCCTGCCCTCATATGGCAGCAGACGGACTGGGTTCTGATGTCGGTCAGAATCCGGAACTGGTCGCAGCGTATACAAAAGCAGTCAGAAAAGTGACGGATCTTCCGATTCTTGCAAAGATGACACCGAACATCGGTAACATGGAGATCCCTGCGATCGCCGCGATGGAAGCAGGAGCAACCGGTATTGCTGCGATCAATACGATCAAAAGCATTATGAATGTAAACCTGGACACCTTTTCCTCCGGTCCGGATGTGGAAGGAAAAACGAGTGTCGGCGGATATTCCGGGAAGGCAGTAAAACCGATCGCACTTCGCTTCATACATGCAATGAAGACCTGTGATAAGCTTGAGAACGCACCAATCAGCGGTATGGGAGGTATCGAGAACTGGGTCGATGCAGCGGAATTTTTAACACTTGGCTGTGAGAATCTGCAGGTCACGACGGCGGTCATGCAATATGGTTACCGGATTATTGATGATATGATCGAAGGACTGTCTTATTATCTGGAATCTCATGGTTACCAAAGTGTTACGGAGATAATAGGTAAAGCTATAACTACCATTGTTTCTGCAGATGAACTCGAGCGGGATTCCATCTGCTACCCTAAATTCCTGAAGGATAAATGTGTCGGATGCGGAAGATGCTATCTGTCATGTTATGACGGAGGTCATCAGGCACTGCGAATGGATGAAAAGTCAGGGAAACCGATTATGGATCCAAAGAAATGCGTCGGATGTCATCTGTGTACAACGGTATGTCCGGCAGGTGCGATCACACAGGGACTTCGTGTAAAAAAATAAATTGAACAAATATACTTCACAACAGCAAATAGGACATTCGGTATAAAAACAGCTACAGATATCGCTGTAAAAAAGGAGGATAAAGCTATGTACGAATGCAGCAAAGAAAGAATGGATGATAAGATCAAAACGTTCAGCGGGTTTGGAGATACTGGGAAAGGCGGAATCACGAGATTCTCCTTGTCGGAAGAAGCTCTGGCAGCACGTAGTGAATTTAAAAAGAGAATGGAAGCAATCGGTGCCACGGTCGTGACCGACGATATGGCAAATATGTATGCAACGATTCCGGGAACAGAAGATCTTCCGGCTATCATCTCCGGTTCACATCTTGACTCGGTCAGACAAGGCGGTAATTACGATGGTGTTCTTGGGGTATTGACCGCAATGGAAGCCGCAGAGACCATTGTGCTTGAGAAGATACCGCACAAACATCCGATTACGGTTATGGTATGGACGAACGAAGAAGGCGCACGGTTTGAACCGGCCATGATGTCATCCGGCGTCATCTGCGGAAAATTCGACAAAGCAGCCATGCTTGCTTCCGAAGCAAAAGACAAAAAAGGTTATACCTTTGGTGAAGCACTCAAAGCAAGCGGTTTTATGGGAGAGGAATCCAATCGTTTAAATCCGAATAAGAGCAAAGCACTGGTTGAACTTCACATCGAACAGGGACCGGTCCTTGAAAATGAGAAGTACGATATCGGTATTGTAGAAGGTGTCTGCGGAATGATCAACTATGAATTCACATTGACAGGACAGGCCGGACATGCCGGAACAACACCGATGCCATATCGAAAAGATGCTTTGTTCGCAGCATCAAAGCTGATTGTACATCTGCATGAGGAATTTGATAAGCTTGATTCCAAGTTAGTCTATACAACAGGAAAGATATCCTGTCATCCAAACATTCATACCATCATTCCGGATGAGATAAAGTTCACACTGGATGCCAGACATCAGGATCCGGCGGTAATCAAACAGGTGCTTGATATTATCTTTGCACTTCCGGAGACATTTGAAAAATGTGGTCTGTCCTACGAGAAAGCCTGGACACGCAATACGGTAAGTTTTACACCGGGACTTGTTGATTATGTTGAGAAAAGTGCACAGAGTCTGGGTTATAACAGCAAGAGAATGTACAGCGGACCGGGACATGATGCACAGTTTGTAATCGATATAATTCCCGCAACGATGATCTTTGTTCCCAGTGTCGGCGGGCACAGCCACTGCGAACTTGAATTTACGCCGGTCGAAGATTGTCTGAAAGGTGCCAATGTGTTGCTGAACACCCTGCTTCTGATCGATCAGGAGTAGAAAGAGCACGTAAAAAATACAAATAGCAGTATTTCTGATACAAAAAAATAGGAGAGTAAGGTCTGAAAGCATGGTTCGATGCTTTTAGACCTTATTGACTTTTCGCTTCTAATATTTCTGCTTTTATTATCTGGTAAACCTGATCGGTCAAAGTCTCTTTTGTAATAAGTATTCAACACACTGCCTTATCTTTCAGCTTTCAAGTGATATCTCCCAATGTACTGTAAATTGCACGCAGTTAATTCTGCTATTATACAGTATTTAGTATACTTTGGGTAGGATAAGTATCGGCCCATAATAACGATGCAATTCGTCTGGTGCATCCATTGATGAATCAGGGTAGATGGGTCAAAAAAGATATCTTAATGGAGAGAAGGCTGAAAGTGCCAAGGAAGAAAAAAATGGTAATAAAGCAAAATATTGATTCTTTCCCTTTGATTTTATAGTATAATGAATCCATGCCTGTAACAGACAGATGATCAGACAAGCAGGTGATTATGAAATACTGAAAACGGAGCGTAGAAAATGAAAAAGCATTGGATAAAGATTTTACTCATAATGATGACTTTACTGCTGACAGGCTGCAGCAGTGCAAAGCATAATACGACAACAAAAGGGGATGCACTCGAAGTTGCTGCTGCAATTGCAGCAAGCCAGACAGCAATGCCGCAGCTGACTGTGGTGCAGCAAGAGGATGATTATTTTTCAGCATATCTGAACTTTTATGCGCTTGATGAATCATTGTTTGAGGATGCAGCAATTGGTTATGCAGGAGGTGTAGAAGCCAGTGAAATTGCTGTGCTCGAAGTGAAGGATCAAGCTGATACAGATACAGTCAGGAATGCACTGTCGGCTTATATCGAACATAGGGCAGATACCTTTTACGGATATGTTCCGGATCAGGCAGCAATCGCAGAGAATGGAATCGTGGAAGTCAATGGTAACTATGTAGCCCTGATCATAGCTGAAGATGTGAACGCAGCCAGAGAAGCTTTTTATGCTTGCTTTGACGAGGACTGGACTGCTCCTGATTCGGAACAAATCTTCATATTGTATGCGGATTCATCAAAGGATGGTACTAAAGAGGAAGACACTGCAGCAGCCACAATTACTTGTGCACCTTCTGATACACCGGAGAATGGTGAAAAGGATGAGAATACTGGGGCAGGAACAGATGGTTCATCTTCTGAAGGCAGCAATGATACAGGCAGCAATGATACAGATCCTTCGGGTGATAACGTATCGGACAGCGATGTCGCAGACGATGAATCTGGCAATGAATCTGACAATGAATCAGGTGATCTGACAGATGATGCTATGGACGAATATGATGAGGCTTCTGTTCTTGAGGCATACATAAGCGGTGATACCAGCAGTCTTACTGCTCTGAATCTGGCTGTTTTTAATGCGGCAGCTCTGGCAATCACTCAGGTCATAACTGAGGATATGAGCGATCGTGAAAAAGAAAAAGCGATTCATAATTACATATGCAGGAATGGTGAATATGATCCGGAAGAAATCAGCCATGCACAGGATGCACACCCGAATCCGAACAATGACAATCCTTACGGAATGCTGATCGACGGGGTCGGAATATGCAAGGGATATACTTACACTTTCCGGTTGGTCATGGATCTGCTTGGTATTACCTGCATATCGGTGGATGGAGAGGCCGGACCTGGTAATGCACATGCATGGAATATGGTGCAGCTTGAAGATGTATGGTATTGTGTTGATGTGACATGGGATGATTCCAACCCGAATCCATATGAATTTTTTAATGTGACCAGCCAGTTCATGCGCGATACGAACCACCAGTGGGATGAGAGCAATGTGCCGGAGGCAGCGGGCAGATGATTTTTTCAACAACATTCTTTTTGTTCTGCTATCTTCCTGTAGTCCTTCTGCTGTACTATATAGCACCGCTAAAACTCAGAAATCTGGTTCTGCTCCTTGTCAGTCTGATTTTTTATGCCTGGGGAGAGCCTGTATATATACTGATCATGCTTTTATCCATTCTTATAGATTATACGCATGGGATACTGGTAGCGCATTTTAAAAGAGAAGGAGCTGCTTCAAAGGCAAAAGCAGCTGTTGCTTCTTCTGTGATTTTTAATCTGCTTCTGCTGTTCTTTTTTAAGTACTGGGACTTTATAGCAGGTACTTTAGCTGCAGCAGGTGCAGGGTTTATGCCGATTCTCGGGCTCGAGCTTCCCATAGGTATTTCTTTTTTCACCTTTCAGACCATGAGCTACACCATTGATGTTTACCGGGAAGAGACCGGCGTTCAAAAGAATCCTGTTACTTTTGGCGCCTTTGTAGTTATGTTCCCGCAGCTGATCGCAGGGCCGATCATCAAATATAAAGAAGTGGCAAAACAACTGGAAACAAGGACTTATGGTTTCGAGAGATTTGCATCCGGTATTACAAGGTTTGTCTGCGGCTTGTGCAAAAAAGTGCTGCTTGCCAATAACTTCGGCCTTTTATGGGAGACCTTTTACGACATGAATGCAAATGATCTTACTGCGCTTGGCTCCTGGCTTGGGATCGCTGCCTTTTCTCTGCAGCTTTACTTTGACTTTTCAGGCTACTCTGATATGGCAATCGGGCTAGGTCGAATGCTTGGCTTCGAGTTCCCGGAGAATTTTAATTATCCGTATATTGCAAAATCGGTAACGGATTTCTGGCGCAGATGGCATATCTCTCTGACTACCTGGTTTCGTGACTATCTGTATATACCGCTTGGAGGAAACCGTAAGGGGAAGGCAAACACAATAAGAAACCTGATGCTTGTATGGCTTGCGACCGGTATATGGCATGGCGCATCCTGGAACTTTGTTGCCTGGGGAGCTTATTATTTTCTCCTGATTGTTCTGGAAAGAGAGTTTCTTTCAAAAGTTTTAAAGAAGATGCCGGCTGTGTTTTTGCATGTCTATGTCATGCTAGTTGTCATGATCGGCTGGGCTGTTTTTGCAGTGGAGGATTTTAAGCAGCTTGGCAGCTATCTGAAAGTGATGTTTGGTATAGGAACAGCACTTTATGATAATGTTTTTATTTATCAGTGCAAAGGTTATGCAATACTCTTCATCATAGGGATTTTTGCAGCTACGCCGGCAGGAAGTGCGGTATGGAAGAAACTGCCAGTAGGATTTTGCCGTGTGGCAGGTCCTGTACTTATGCTGACAGGACTTTTATTGTCGGCAGCTTATCTGATAGATGGAAGTTATAATCCGTTCATATACTTCAGATTTTAATATATCAACAGGAGGACGATCATGCACAGGGAAATGAACAAAGGATATGCCATCCTGATTACAGTATTGTTCTTAGGTCTGATATATGGGTTTGGCATCCTGCACATAGTACAAAAGGATAAAGTGTTTTCGGAGCAGGAGAATCGCAATCTTGCACAGACCGTTTCAGTGTCAGCAGAAGGTGTTCTTTCCGGAAGTTATATGCGGGATATTGAGGAGTATGTAAGTGACCAGTTTCCGTTAAGAGACAGCTTCGTAACCATGAAAGCAGCTGCAGAACGGATCATGGGAAAGCAGGAGAACAACAGCGTTTACTTTGGGACAGATAAGGAGACTCTGTTCGCACAATATACAGCCCCTGCTTTATCTGAGCTCAGCAAACAGGTTAGTTATGTGAACCAGCTCGGTGAAAGTCTTTCTATCCCTGTTTTTTTCTCTCTGATTCCGGATAAGACCTTTGTGCTTGCCAGCCATTTACCGGAATATGCATATCTGACTGATGATGGCTCAGTATTGCGTGAGACAGCCAAAATCTGCTCGGACAGTGTTACTTACATTGATCTTTTGAACTCATTTTCCGGCGAAGACTCGTTTTATAAGACTGATCATCACTGGACGACCTATGGTGCTTACCAGGGCTATCAGACAATCGGTACAGCAATGCGTGGAACATATACCATATCAAAAGACAAACTTTTACAGGTGAGTGATGACTTTTATGGAACGACCTGGTCAGCTTCAGGGGCAGGCTGGATCAAGCCGGACTGTATCGATATTATGGTTTTGGGGAATGATTATAAGGTGACCAGCTACCGGACAGGGACTGCAGAGGAAGCACTTCTGTACGACAGCAGCTTCCTTGAAAAAAAAGATCAGTATGCCATGTTCCTTGGAGGGAATCAGCCTCTTTGCGTTATTAAGAATGATACAGCAGCTTCAAAGGAGAAGCTTCTTTTAATCAGGGATTCTTTTGCGGATTCACTGGCTCCGTTTCTGGCACAGGACTATGAGGAAGTACATCTGCTGGATCTTCGTTATTATAAGGGTTCAGTTCTTTCCTATATTGAAGAAAACGATATAGATTCTGTACTTGTTCTTTATTCTGATGCGGAATTTATCTCTGACAGCAACCTTTTTCTGATGACACAGTAATTTTGATCATTATGGAAGAAGGCTTGCTTTGCAACGGCAATATTTTTTTAAGATAGAATACCTTTTTATTTATGTTCTATGGAATATGGATTATACTAATATGTACTAACGTGATCGGAAAATTACACTTTCTGATCAGAAAGGAAGGCTATGTCAGATCTTCTGCTGAAAAATATAAAAACACTGTATACCTTTAATCACGAAGAACAAATCATTGAAAATTGTGACATCTATGTGGTTGATGGTGTAATAAAAGAAATCGGGAGCAACCTCGCTGAAAAACTGAAGAGGCCTGAAAAGGTCGTTGATTGTACGGGACTCACAGGGCTGCCTGGTTTTGTAAATACGCACCATCATCTGTATCAGACACTGTTTCGCGGAATAAGAGAAGTGCAGGAACTGCCTTTATTTCCATGGCTCAAGGGCTTATATCAATTCTGGCAGCATATAGACGAAGATGCAGTCTATTATGGTGCTATGGTCGGTATGAGTGAATTACTGAGAACTGGCTGTACATATACGGCAGATCATCATTATGTGTTTCCTGAAAATGCAGAGAAGACACTGATCGATAAGCAGATCATGGCTGCAAGAGAAATCGGGATAAGATTTCATGCGACCAGGGGATCTATGTCACTGGGAGAAGACGCTGGGGGACTGCCGCCCATGCGTGTTGTTCAGACGGAAACGGAAATTCTCGAGGATTCTCAAAGACTGATCGATACTTACCATGATGCAGGCGATTATGCCATGACAAGAGTAGCGCTTGCACCTTGTTCCCCCTTTTCAGTAACAGCTTCTTTGATGAAGGAATCAGCAAAAATGGCCAGGAAGAACCATGTCATGCTGCATACCCATCTTGCAGAAACAAAGGATGAGGAGAGATTCTGCATAGAAAGGTATGGAATGCGGCCTTTTGAATTAATGGAGTCTCTGGAATGGACAGGAAAGGATGTATGGTTCGCACATGGAATATACCTGAATCGTCAGGAAATAAGCAGACTTTCGGGGAGTGGGATCGCACATTGTCCTTCCAGCAATATGAAGCTGAACAGCGGAATCTGCAGAACAAGTGAACTTGTGAAGAAAAATGCAGGAATTGGTCTTGCAGTTGACGGAAGTGCGAGCAATGACGGTTCAAATATGCTGGAAGAAGTAAAACGCATGTATCTTCTGAATCACTTGAAATACGGTACAAAGGGTCTGACTGCATATGAATGCCTGAAGATTGCAACCAGAGGCGGAGCAGAAGTGCTTGGAAGAACTGATACAGGTTACATTGATACCAGTATGGCGGCAGATCTGATCTTTTTTGACCTGAGCGACATAGCCTATGCCGGGTGTCATGATCCATTGATATCGCTTGTTTCACTGGGCAATCACTCATTTACCAGAATGACTATAGTCAACGGAATCATCGTGGCAAGGGATGGCAAGCTAACGAACATTGATTCAGATATGATGGCAGAGAAAGCAAACCGTTATGCACAGAAAATAGTTGCCCTGACAAGAGAACAGAAGCAAAGGAAAGTATACTGATTCCTTATGTTATATCAGCTGTTTTTTCGATAAGTTCCATAAAATCCATCATAGGTTTTGTAAGGTACTTGTTCTTATGCCAGTATATCTGTCTGAATACTGATACTTCATACTCTGGTATGCGAAGTGCTGTCAGAAGACCCTTGGCGATTTCTTTTCTTACGCAATATAGCGGAAGATAGGAAATGGCCTTGTTCTCGATCACCAGCTGCTTTAACAGATCGGTATTCCCTGACTCAAGATAAGGCAAAAGAGTAAGGTCTTTTTTGGCTAAGAGCTGAAAAAGAGCATGGGTATATCCAATATTCATTTCAGTCATGGCCAGATCCTGTGTCAGGATGGCTTCAATTGTTACAGGTTGTATATTCGCAAGCGGATTATTTGGAGAAACAACAAAATAAGCCTGATCTTCACGGACTGTTCTGCCAGTCCAGTTATGGTCGATCAGATTGATGTCTATGGTGTAGGCAAAATCAAGCTCATTGTGATGAAGAGCGTGAAAGATGGAATCCCTTACATCGGTTTTCACTGAAAGCTGGATATCCGGATATAATGCGTGAAACTCTTTTATGATGGTGGGGAATGAGCTTGAAAGGATGGATTCGGAGGTTCCGATACGAAGAAGTCCGGTATGCTTCGCTGTACCTGCTGTACCGGCAATTGACTGTTCCGTATAGTGTATGATATTTTGGGCATTCACGAGAAAATCCCTGCCCTTATCTGTCAGAAACACACTTTTTCCGATACGGTCGAACAAAGGTGTGCCAAGTTCCTTTTCAAGCTGATTAATATGGATACTGACAGTCGCCTGAGTATATCCAAGCTGTTTGGCAGCTTTGGAAAAGTTCATTTTTTCCGCAGCCACAATAAAGGTATAGAGAGCTCTAAGTTCCATAGATCACCTTCCATAAAAAAAATTTATGTATATTATTAAAATGATTAGTTTCTCATAG
>QKDK01000009.1 GCA_003252135.1 Clostridia bacterium | reverse complement strand
ACGATCTTTCAATCTTGATTGCACTATCATTACAGAACACGCTTGAATTTACGTTCCATTTCCTGCTTTGACATAGATACGATCACCGGTCTTCCATGCGGGCAATGAAACGGATTATCTAGAGCAAGCAGCTCACTGATCATGTTTTTTGCTTCTTCCGCAGACATTCTGTTATTCCCTTTTACAGCTGCCTTACAGGACATGGATGCTATCTTTTCATGTAAAAGCTGTAATGGCATAGAAGTAATCTCTTCTGTCAGCAGATCGATCAGTTCAATCAGCATATCCTGCTCATTCAGTCCGTAAAGATTTGACGGAATTGCAGATACTGCATATTCTCTGCCTCCAAAATCCTCAATTTCATATCCAAATTCTAAAAGTTCATCTTTATAGCGCAGAACTGCCGCTTCCTCTGCAATGCTCAGACTGATGATGGCAGGCGGAGACAGACGCTGAGACGGTACATGTCCTTCCTGATGCGCTTTCATTAATCTTTCAAAAAGCACTTTTTCATGTGCTGCATGCTGATCAATAATATAAAGCTGATCATCATATTCTACAAGCCAGTACGTTAAAAATAGCTGTCCTATGATCGTGTGCCTTAGCGCAGCGTTCTTTGTCAGAAAATCATTGGTGAACAATGATATCTGTTCAGTTTGCGGATTTTGATCTTTGAATTTTTCTCTTTCATCTATTGCCGTCAGTTTATTTGGATTATTGCAGATATAATCCTGTATATCTTCAGATGCAAAAACACCTGACTCAATCGTTTCTTTTACCATGATATCCTGATTGCCTGTTGAATCGGAAGCTAGTAAACCACTTATTGTCTGATATTTATTTCCGTCTTCATCAGGCTTTTTTACTACTTGTTTTGATAATACTTCGGTAAAGCCCATTTCTTTTCGTCTTGTTTCTTCAAATGGTTCCGGAGCAACGAATGTTTTATTGATCAGAACACTCATCGCCTTTTTTTCTATAGCAGCAATATCCTGCTCTTCTTTATGGTTCAGAAATGAAATTGCTTGTATTAATGGCTTTTCTTTGATCGTTTCTGAAATCTGTCTGTAGATTCTGTCATAGATTTCCTGCTGGTTCGAAAAGCGGACTTCCAGCTTGGACGGATGTACATTTACATCTACTAGAGAAGGAGGAATATTAAATTCAAGTACGGTAAACGGAAATTTATGCTGCATCATATAAGGCTTATATGCTTCTTCAATTGCTTTGCTGATGATCTGATTTCTGATGTATCGACCATTTACAAAGTAATTCTCGTAGTTTCTGTTCCCCCTGACAACTGCCGGTCTGCATACATATCCCGTAATGGATATATGGTCTGAAGTATAGGAAATCTCTTGAAGATTTGCGGTTATGTCTCTACCGTATATGTGATATATAGTATCTTTAATATTACCGTTGCCCACTGTGCTGATCAGCTTTTTACCATTACTGATCAGGGTAATGGATATGCCAGGGTGTGATATGGCAAGACGTTCCATGATGTCACCGATATATGAAGCTTCTGTAACAGGTGATTTTAAAAATTTTCTTCTGGCCGGTGTGTTATAGAACAGATTCCTGATCAGTATTGTTGTTCCATCAGGGCATCCAATCTCTGACAGTTCTTTTTCTGTCCCGCCATCCATACAATAACGGATTCCTACCAGGTCACTTCTCACCTTGGTTATCAGTTCCACTTGTGCTACCGCACTGATGCTCGCTAACGCTTCGCCTCGAAATCCAAGGCTGCCGATGCTTTCCAGATCTTCAATACACGAAATCTTGCTGGTGGCATGCCTTAAAAATGCTGTTCTCACTTCTTTTGCCATTATTCCTGAACCATTATCGGTGATACGTATCAGCGTTGTTCCGCCTTCTTTGATTTCTACGGTAATAGCAGAAGCACCTGCGTCAATTGAATTTTCAACGAGTTCTTTGACGACAGAAGCAGGCCGCTCAACGACCTCTCCTGCTGCAATCTGATTTATGGTATTCTGATCTAATTCATGAATCATATGATCTCCATTTTCTGCATATATGCCTGCACACCAATGCAGCATACAAAGATAATAAATATATCAGTTTCATTACTGCTTCTGCAGCCTTGACTGAATGTCATACAGCTTATTCAAAGCCTCAAGCGGTGTTAGTCTTACGATATCCATTGTGGCAAGCTCCTGATATAACTGCTTCATTATAAGCTGTTCGTCAGATTTTTCGTCAGATATATCACTATCACTTTTATATAAAATTTTATCTTTGCCCTTGCTGTTCTTTTGTTCTATAGTATCAAACAGTGATAATTGAACTTCTTCCATGGCTTTACTTTTTTTTGCATCCCTTTTATTCAGTACAAAATTCGTCTTCTCAGCTATATCGTTATCACTTAACTCGTCAACGATTTCCTTTGCCCTTTTACAGACCGAATCTGGAACGCCTGCCAGCTTTGCGACTTGAATACCGTAACTCTTATCAGCTCCACCAGACACAATCTTTCTTAAAAAGACAATATCCTCTCCCTGTTCCTTTACAGCTATGCAGTAGTTGTTTACGCCGTCAATTTTTCCTTCAAGTTCTGTAAGTTCATGATAATGTGTCGCAAATAAAGCTTTTGCACCCAGCAGTTTTGGATTACTGATGTGCTCTACGACCGCCCAGGCTATACTGAGTCCGTCAAAGGTACTTGTACCTCGCCCGATTTCATCCAGGATCAGAAGACTTTTTTTCGTTGCATTTCGAAGGATATTGGCGACTTCTGTCATCTCGACCATAAAGGTGCTCTGCCCTGAGGCAAGGTCATCAGAGGCTCCTACTCTTGTAAATATTCTGTCCACGATTCCGATTTCTGCTTCAGCTGCAGGAACAAAGCTGCCGATCTGTGCCATCATGACTATAAGTGCTGCCTGTCTCATATAGGTCGATTTTCCTGCCATATTCGGACCGGTAATAATGGAAATACGCTGTTCTTTATCATTAAGAAATACATCATTGGGAACAAACATTTCATTTGCCATCATTTTTTCAACAACAGGGTGTCTTCCGTCCTTAATACGAATACCTCCCTGCGAATTAATAACAGGCCGAACATAATGATTCGACATTGCCACATAGGAAAGAGAAGCAAGTGCATCTAAAAGCGCGATTGCTTTTGAGGTTGACAGTATCCTTTCCACCTGTTCCGCAATCGTTTCGCGTATCTCCGTGAATAATGAATATTCCAGCGAAAACAACCTGTCCTCTGCATTCAGGATCTTATCTTCCAGCTCCTTCAGCTCAGGTGTTGTGTAACGCTCGGCATTTGACAGGGTCTGTTTTCTGATCCAGTTTTGAGGAACCAGATTCTGATAAGAATTGGTAACCTCAAGGTAGTAACCGAACACTCTGTTGAATTTTATGCGAAGATTCTTGATTCCGGTACTGTCTTTTTCTTTCGCTTCCAGTTCTGCCAGCCATTTTTTGCCGTCTGTCTTGGCATTCCGCAGTTGATCTACATCGCTGTTATATCCATTATTAATAATACTGCCTTCCTTCACACTGATCGGTGCTTCCGGCTCAATGGCAGCTTCAATTAAGGATGCTATGTCCTGCATCGTGTCGATCTGTTCGATGGTCTTTGTAAGAAGTGGTTTCTGAAAGCTTTCTCCGAGATATTTTATAGGAGGAAGCATGGACAGAGAGTTTCCAAATGCAAGTATATCTCTTGGATTTGCGCTCTGGTAGCTGATTTTGCTCATCAGACGTTCCAGATCGTAGATTGCATTCAGATATTCCCTGATTTCCTCACGATTGATCATATTCTCATTTAATTCTTCTATGGCATCCAGTCTTTGATCGATCTCGCCTTCATCTATGAGAGGCTGCTCAATAAATGAGCGCAGCATTCTGGCACCCATGGCAGTTTTTGTTTTATCGATCACCCAGAGCAGTGAGCCGCGTTTATTCTTTTCACGCAGTGTTTCAATCAGCTCCAGATTCCTTCTGGTGGAGCTGTCAACGATCATATAATTTCCTGTAGTATATGGTTTGATCTTAGTAATATGAATCAATGCAGTTTTCTGCATTTCATGCAGATAAAGCAGAATAGCACCTGCTGCATTGATACCAAGTGAATATCCATCCAGTCCAAGTCCGTCCAGCATGGTAACACGGAACTGTTCCTTCAAAGCAGTCATACATCCTTCTGTCTCATACTGCCAGTCAGGAAGGGTAACAACTGCAATCTGCATCCTGTTCTTCAGATCGTCTTCGCTGATCCCGCTCATTAAGAAAACAGAATTACAGATCAATTCGCTGGGTGTAAATTTTGAGATCTCATCCATGACTCTTCTTGCTGACTGCACTTCCGTAACAAAAAAATCACCGGTCGTTACATCAACGACCGAGATTCCAAAACTGTTTTCCGAATATATGACAGCCATCAGATAATTATTCTTTTCTGCATCAAGCGCTTCTGTGTTCACATTGGTTCCCGGGGTAACGACCCGAAGAACTTCTCTCTTTACAAGGCCTTTGGTAAACTTTGGGTCTTCTGTCTGTTCACAAATAGCAACACGGTATCCTTTGTTCACAAGTTTTGTCAGATAGCCATCGACCGCATGATAGGGTATACCGCACATCGGGGCACGATCATCGAGTCCGCAGTTCTTTCCAGTCAGTGTTATTTCAAGCTCTCTGGATGCCACAATGGCATCGTCAAAAAACATTTCATAAAAATCGCCAAGGCGATAGAACAGAATACTGTCCCTGTTCCCAGCCTTTATTTCCATATATTGCTGCATCATTGGAGTCAGCTTTGACACATCCACATCCATTGATCAATCCCCCAGTTCCTCATCATCCAGCAGTGCATCAGAATCTGCCGCTGTTGTTGCCAGCATATCACATCTCTCATTCTGTTCATGTCCGTCATGTCCCCTGACCCAGACGAATTCTACTTTATGCTGTTCCTTTGCCTTTATCAGCCGTTTCCACAGATCAATGTTCTTGACAGGTTCATTCTTCCCTCGTTTCCAGCCTTTTTTTATCCAGCCATCCAGCCAGTTCTCGTTAAAAGCCTTTACTAGATATTGAGAATCGGAATACAGTGTGACCTCGCAAGGTTTATTCAAAGCTTCCAGGCCTGCAATTGCAGCCATCAGTTCCATTCGGTTATTCGTGGTCTTTTTATATCCCTGCGAATATTCTCTGATATGTTCTGTGCCTTGTGGATCAACATAGGACAATATTGTTCCGTACCCGCCAGGTCCGTTCGGGTTACCTCTTGCAGAGCCGTCTGTATAGATCTTTACTTTCATAATCCTCCCTCAATGGCTTTCCATTCCCCGCTGGTAAGAAAATAATTCGCACTTTCCGTTGCCTGATCAATGATCTCTTTTGAGTATCCCATAATACCAAGTAATTTTATTGCGTTTTTTGACATGGCACGTCCTTCATACAGCTGGTAGTCAAATAAAATATCCTGATCTACGACCTCTTCCTGAAAATGATAATTTGCATAACTGCTTTCCAGTATAAA
>QKDK01000081.1 GCA_003252135.1 Clostridia bacterium | reverse complement strand
CATCAAACATATTTACAAAGTTGCCATAATCTTTGAAATTCTCAATTGTCATTTTTTTTGCTTTGATTTTTCGCATAGTTATCCTCTGATTTAATCTATATTTTCTTCTTTTTGATTTATACAGTATATCACTACATATTTTTTATAACAAATCATCCTAAGTTTTGATTTTTGCAATATATGCAATAAATATTCAACACTTCTCAAATCAAATATATTAAATTATCGAAGGAGAGCATCGTCACTTTTATACATGACGATGCTCCCCTTCGATTCGACGCATTTTTCATTATTGTTTTTAAGCTTCATATACCTTTTTGATTGGATTTCTGTATCTGATTCATTCCATTACAAAGGATTTTCTATAAAAATATCCTTCAAATCATGCTTTATCATCTTAAAGCGTACACCAATTTCAAGCTCTCCCGTACACCAATCGTACACCAATTTTGAGTTAAAATGCGATATTTTACGTTAAGCTACGACACTTGACAATTTTCACATTATCGTTCGAAGCCCGCATATTTAAAGCCTTTTCACCGATCATCACTCCAGTATATACGGTGTCACCTGGTATACATAATAATTCAACCAGTTACTATACAGTGTATTCGCATGTGCTCTCCAGGACAGGATCGGTTTCTGGGACGCATCATCCCCCGGATAGTAATTCTCCGGTACATCCGGGTTAATCCCCTTTGCTACATCTCTTCTGTACTCTTTATCAAGAGTCAGGCGGTCATATTCCGGGTGACCGGTGACAAATACCTGTTTTCCGTCATTTGATATAACGATGAATACGCCGGCTTCATCGGACTCTGACAGAATCGTCAGGTTCGGATTCTTCTCAATATCCTCTTTCGATGAGGTAGTGTAGCGGGAATGAGGAGCACTAAATCCATCATCAAAACCACGGATCAACGGTTCTCTGCGGTTGAACACCTGATGCTTGTAGACACCCGAAAGCTTCTTTTCAAGAGGGAGTTTTCTTACCCCATAGTGATAATACAGACCAGCCTGTGCTCCCCAGCAGATGTGATACGTCGAGGTAACATTTGTCTTGGACCATTCCATGATTTCTTTCAGTTCTTCCCAGTAGCTGACTTCTTCAAATTCAAGATTTTCCACAGGGGCACCTGTTATGATCAGACCATCGAACTTGTGATGCTTGACTTCATCATACGTTACATAGAATTCTTCCATGTGTTCAAATGCAGTGTTCTTCCCAAGATGAGATGCCGTCCGCACGAAAGTCACATCCACCTGCAGCGGTGAATTAGCAAGGCTTCGAAGGAGGTGATACTCCGTATCTTCTTTTAAAGGCATCAGATTAAGTATTGCAATCTTTAAAGGACGTATGTCCTGTGACATTGCCCTGGTTTCATCCATGACGAATATATTCTCATCTTCCAGTAGTTTCTTTGCAGGTAAATTGTTCTTTACGCGAATCGGCATAATAAATCCCTTCCCTTTCCTGTTTCTTCGATCATTGTTCTTGCTTGCCCTTATGACATCTTTCGTTCTCTCTTTTTTTACTTCATTTGTTACTTCCTTTGTCAATTCTTTTTCAATTTCTTTCGTTGTTTCATTCGAATTCTCTGTTGTTTTTTCTTTTATTGTTGTTCTTACTGTTGCTCTTTCAATTTCTCTTACTGTTGCTCTTATCTTTGTTCCGTCTGTTCTACAACATATATTACACTTTGTTTCATCCGTCAAAAAAAGCTCCCCTCCTTTACTCTTCAGAGATATGCAATATCTCTTTTTTAAAGGACGACAGCTGCTGCTTCGTGTTACCACCTTTATTCATCCGCATCTCACGATACAGACCTTTACGGGTACGGAAAAATCAATGTTCGATACCCTGGTGCTATAATGGGCACTCCCATCGCAGCCTGTACAGTAAGTAGTCGGTGCGCGGCTCCAAGACCATTTTCAACAATGTATTCTGTGCTTTCTCTCACCCTAAAAGCTCTCTGTACCATATCTCATTGTTTACTTTTCTTTTCACAGCCTTATAAATATGAGATTACTATAACTCATCATAAGGTAAATGTCAACTATCCGCTTACTGTTACAAATTTTCCAAAAATAAATGCAATCTTTTGCCTCCAAAATATTGTATTTGCCTTATAGAAGGAGTATCGTAACTATTGATACGTACAGCATAAAGTAAAGACACAGAGGTGGAGAGATGAAAAAAAACAAAAAAATTACATGGCTGGCACTGATAGGAATTCTATGTATGACTGGACTTAGTGCAGCCATATGCACTGTTGCAAAAATCGCAAAAGCTGAAGACAGCTGGATAGCCGCATCAAAAACAACAACATTCATATCGTCCGATGAAATTTCAGGTATGAAGATCGGTCTTCCAGATGGAGCTGCTAATTATAATTTCTGTTATTACGGCAACATCTGTGTTGCCACCGACTATAGTTCTACAACCGTCGTCAATCTTTTAACAGGAACAGCCATCTTTACTGGTTCTTCCAATGTAGTAATCACTGAAATACAGGAATGCAGCTTTGAATATGACTATTCGTATAAACCGCTTGAACATGCAGAATCTGGTCTGCTTCTCGTAGAAGATCATGGTCAATATGACCTGATCAACATTAATACCGGCACCTACTATGATTATGATCTGACTTCTGTTTCGTCTGAAATGGTTTATGGAACCGTGATTGCAAGCAAAGATAACAAATATGGGTTGCTGAAACGTAATGGTGAATGGCTGACTGATCTGGAATACGATGAGTCTCCCCGCTATCTGGATTTTGGATTCATCATCGCAGGTAAGATCACTTCATCAAGTGATCAGGGATACTATAATATTCGCTATGGTTTGCTGGATTGTCAGGGCAATACCATACTTGACTTCAAATACACCTTCATCCATGATTTTGACGGTGAAATTGCAGTTGTCGAAGGTGATTATCCTGCAAACATAAGCTCTTCCACAGGTATGACCACCGGATACGGTTTCATTAATTCTAAAGGTGAATTACTAACAGACTGCTGTTATTATCAATATACAGATGTATATGATGGTTCAATCGCCGCAGAACGATATGTGTATGGATACAGCGATTACCTGAAAGAGAACGGTTACTATTTTTCTTCGTGTGATATTATTTCCTCGAATGGCACAATTACAGATCTTACTTCCTTATATGGTGGATATGTTTCTCTGCTGTCAATCGAAACAGGGGAAGGTAAGCTGCCGATTCTGGCCCACACTTATATCGAAGGAAATTATAGCGGATACCCTGCTGTCATGAAGGAAACCGTTTATTTTTACGGCTTTGTTAATATGGACGGAAGCATTGCAGTCGATATGACAGATTCTGACCGCTATATGGATCCGGCAACAGAATCGTATTACTATTATTATGATATAGCGTCTAATTTTGTTTCAAAATATCAGAATGGATGGTGCCTCTGCTATCTTCCAAAAGTTGATTCTGTATCAGGAACATATGGTTATTTTGAAAGCTTTGGTTATCTTGATGCCGGAGGACAGCTTCTTTTTAGCATCACACCTCCAGAGGATTTTAGTACTTATTCCAACTTTGATCTGCAACAGTCGTTAAATGAGCCAAATGTAAATGGATATCTGTTCATTAAGACCAACAACTGTATCGTTAATAAAAAGGGCGATGTGGTCATCTCCTTTGATGAAGAAGTAAATAGAGTATACAGCGACATTATAGATGAATCACGTATTATTTTATATTCAGAGGACAGTGAACGGTATGGAATATTTGATACAATAACAAAGCAGTTCGGTGGTTTTATATATACTGCTTTACATTATGCAGAAAATAGCAGCACTTACCTGACAGCCGCAGATGAGCTGGGAAATCCATTGATTGTCCTGCCTGATCAGACGACTATATATAACAATACACTGCTCTGTCTGAATGCAGATGGAAGCTTTTGCACACAGGATGATGCCGGAATAATAAACTTTTACAACCAGGACGGTATAAACATCACCGAAAGAACACTATACCCTGTTTATGCAGTAAAGTATGGTTCAACGATTCTTGTAACTGATGAATATGGTCAGTATGGTATGGTGGATTCCTTTGGAAATCAGCTTCTTGACACTCTATATTCTGAAATCACACCGATTGGAGATAATCTATATGATTATTACTATGTAAGTGATTATGCCAGTCAGATTTATGGTGTTGTAAACAGCAGCGGTGAATTTGTCATCGACTTTGCTGTTCCTGCTTTACAGCTTACGTACTCGAACAGCAGAACATTTACCTTTACTGTCGAAAATGCTGATCTGTCCTGTACAACATATATCTATCGTATTGCTGCATCCGTGAATTCACTTCGTATCTATGATATTAAAACATCACTGGAAGTAAATGAGGAAATCTGGCTGTCAGCCCGTGAAAGCCAAAATGAAGCAATGCAATACAGTGATGCTGTAACCTGGACAAGCAGTGATGAAACAGTACTTCAGATCATGGAAAATTCAGATTCGACCGTGGAAGCCAAAGTGAAGGGGGTCTCACCGGGACTGGCCACCATAACAGTTACACTTGCCAATGGAGAGACAGCTTCTGTGGAGATCCGGGTCGTTCTGTCAGCGGAAAATATGCTTACATACTTCCCTGAATACCTGACCAGCAACAGTGTCTGGCGTGTTATGAACGATGCAGAGCAGACTTATGTTACCATATTGAACCAGTATTCATCCAAAGATGATGTGATAGCGAGCTTTTTTACAGGCTTGAAATCCGGCAGTAAAATCCTGCTCCGTGAGATAGGCAGTACGTTGCTGCCTGGTATGATCGACACAAACTATGAAACATATGTCAAGCAGTCTGCCCTTTTGTTTCTGAATCAGGTATGCCAGAATGAGTCTCTGATTACAGATATTATTTCTGAAAAATCAGAAGATTGGTCCAGTTTTAAGAGTTATTATAAGGTTCTTCAGACTGGCACAAGTAACAATAAGGACTTAGCAGCATTAAGAGATGCACTGGCAAAACAGACAGGCCTGACCTCAGCGCAGATCAATGAAATCGAAGCCGGTTTTCTGGATAATACAAAGCTGTATACTGATGTCACTGATACAGGCTTTAATGCCGCCGAAGCTATTACAGAGGCTCTTTTCATCAAAACAGCCCAGATAAATATTGTTGATAAGCTGATTGAAATTATTCCTTATGACTGCGATCTAAAAACAGGCCTGCTCCTGATACGAGATGATATGAAAAAGAACATTGTTCAGGATGTCTTGGAACGGTATGCAACAAAGGAGGGTATCGATCAGTTGTCAGATGCCGCTAAAAAGTACCTTTTCACACTAGCTGGTGCGGATTCCTTTAGCATTGCACTTGGCAAGCTTTCTGTCACTATGATAGTGAATGAATATAAAAATTCCGGCGGCGTTATGGCGGATGAATTGATTCAAGCCTTATTTACTGCCAATTTTGCCAGTGTATTGAAAAACAATATCTATGAAATGCAGGTGAAATGTGTCAAAAAAGAAGCAACAGCC
>QKDK01000228.1 GCA_003252135.1 Clostridia bacterium | reverse complement strand
GCATCATGTTTGAAAGCTTTGAACTTGTCAGAAATCCTTCCATGCTTCTTGGTGTCGGTCTGAGTCTGAATGTATTTGGTGTTTTTCTTGGAAAGCTTATTGGACAATTTTTAATTACCTCATCGACCAGACATCTGGCTTCCGTTTTTAGTCTTATGATCATTGTTATCTGCTCTCTGATAATTATTCCCTTACGTACACAGCTGTCTGGCCTTTTTTCAGTCAACGGCCAATCGGACCTGATCAAACCAAAGCTTCCAGCGGAATCTATGTCTGAGCTGGAAAAGGTTAAGCAATTGCTGACAAAACGGGAATACGAAGTTTACACAGCATTGCTTCAGGGCAAAAGTGACAAAGAAATCTGTGATATACTTTTTGTGGCAAAAAGTACCTTAAAGACCCATAATCGAAGTATCTATAAAAAGCTTGAGGTCTCAGACCGGAGAGAACTGATAGAAAAATTCGATACACTCCGTGAACTTCCAGACATCAAAGGGCAAAAAGAGATTCAGTAAGCACATGCTTTTTGAATTCCTCCTCTCCATCCGTTCATTTCAGCAAATCTGTATTTCAGCAAATCTGTGTTTCACAGCAATTTCCTGCAGCCATATCGAGCAGACCGTTGATTCCGCAGGTCACCATGCTTTTTACAGCACTTACGGTGTAAAACGCCATGTGCTGTGTGTGGATAACATTTTTGAACTGTCTGAGATAAGCCATTTCCCTATTCGAGAAAATCTCTGTTCTTCTGTCCTTATGCACGATGTTCTCCTCTGTTTCAATACAGTCAAGACCTAGTGCTCCGATCTGTTCCGATTCAATGTTCGAAATAAGGCTTTCAATATCCATCAGGGATCCCCTGGCGCAATTAATCAGTATTACTCCTTTTTTCATACGCGCGATCGTACTTTCATTAATGATATGATATGTCTCTGGAAGCAGCGGCATATGCAGTGAAATCACATCACTGTTTTCAAGAAGCTCATCAAAAGACACATACTCTGCATACTGTACAATATTTTCATTTACATATTTATCACTGGCAAGGATCCTGCAGCCAAACCCTGACAGATTTTTTATGACAGCAGCTCCGATCTTTCCTGTTCCGATTATCCCAATGGTAAGATCCTTTACATCCTTTCCGATCAGGCCGTTCAGAGAATAATCATTGACATTGGCTCTCCACAGCGCCTGCTTATAATTTCGAAGACACAGCAGAATCATCATGACTGTATAATCTGCTACTCCATTGGGCGCATAGCTCGCATTACAGACATGGATCCCAATCTTTTTTGCGTATGCTGTATCTATATGATTAAATCCTATGGTCCTGGTCGAAATATAGTTGATGTTTTTCTTCTTAAGCAGATCAAGTTCTTCTTTCCCATATTGTAAAAGTCCCAGTATGCTGATGCCAGACCCTTCTTCCAGTTTTTCTATTTTATCAGTTGTCAATCCATCGCTGTTCAGTTCCAGATCAAGTGAATGCTGCTCTCTTAATGCTTCAAAATGCTCTTTTTCATCATCTCTTACCTCAAATGCATAAATCTTCATCATATACCACCTTTCAGAATATTAGTCCAAGTGATATAGTTGTATCACGAAGTTGTCAATCCGTCAACCATAGTTGACGGATTTTTAGTCAACCATAGTTGACGGATTTTTAGTCAACTATTATTGACGGATTTTTAGTGGATTGTAAAATTCCTTTTCGCTTGACAAATCAAGGTGGAAAGTGTAATATACTTTATATAAATTGTGTGCTATTTAATTTAGTGCTATTTAACATAGGATAAGATGTTTATGAATACTTGTGATTACAGGTAATAAAGAAAAAAGTCTGTTGCTGCAAAAAGCACCGTAATCACATGATTTAACTGTTGAAAAACAGCTCCGGCAGGTGATATGATTAATCTGTATCAGATTTTCATCTCAATCACCAGACGTTTCGTGTACTGATAACTCTTTAGACTTTGTGCTTTCGGTATCGCTTTGCATAAAGCCACATAACTGGTAAGCGAACAGAAAAGAGGAAGATTATGAATTTATATGATTTTAAAGCACTGGATGCGAAAGAAAAGGTAGTTGATCTGAGCGAATATAAGGGAAAGGTCGTGCTTGTTGTTAATACAGCTACCGAATGCGGCTTTACTCCCCAGTATGACGCACTGCAGGATTTATTTGAAAAATACAATGATAAGGGGTTTGAGATACTTGATTTTCCATGCAACCAGTTCGGTAATCAGGCACCGGGAACCATCGATGAAATAGTCAGCTTTTGTGATACGAAGTTTCATATAACCTTCCGGCACTTTTCAAAAATTGATGTTAATGGTGCGGATGCCCATCCTCTCTATCAGTTTCTTGTGAACGAAAAGGGATTTCAGGGCTTTGATCTGGAGCATACGCTCACACCTATTCTGGAAAGCATGCTGGGCAGAGAGCATCCTGATTATCGCAATACCCCGGATATCAAATGGAATTTTACAAAATTCCTGTTTGACAGGGAAGGACAAGTTGTGAAAAGATTTGAACCAACGAAAAGCCTTGATATCGTGGAAGAAGATATACGTGCATTACTGTAAGAACCCATAAAAAACACTGTACTACGGCAATAACAGATCCCTGTTGACCGTAGTACAGTGTTTTTTCATGTTTTTATTAATATTGTTGCTCTCAGACAACTGATCCTGAACACTATTTGGGAACAGCCCCTTGTAAAACCTTTTTTCCTGCCTCGTTACGTATTATCAGAAAAAGTGCCAGAAGCACAGGCAGATAACAGGCTCCGATCGCTTGTACAAAAATAAGCCTGCATATACTGTATGATAATGCTGCTCCCGCATAGAAGAACAGCACAGAGCTGCCATAGAACCTGCCTCTTTGCAGCGCTTCCCTATCTTTTAACAGGAAGTACTCACCAAAGCCCTGCAGCATCTGTTTCAGATTATTGGTCGAAAAAATCGTTGAGCAGCTGTATCTGCCGGTACCGTTAAAGATGCTCCATTGGGTTGCTGTCATGAAGAACATTGGGTACAAAGCAAGTACAGGATCAACCTCTTTAGGGATGAAGATCAATATGCTTAAGCAGAAAAGCTGCACAATAACAGCATATACTGCACCATTCACTTTTGTTTTTTTTGTCAGCACCAGCGCAAGCAGGATAGCTGTGCAGTATAAAACAAAGGCACCGGCACGGATCATGACATCCGTATAATTTCTTCCGATCAGACCAAAAATGATCTCGATCATATTGGACGTCTGCGCTGAACCCAGGACATCAGCACGGATAAATACCGCATATGCGCAGACATAGCCTCCAATAAAACACATGATTCTATGTAATTGTATCTCTGTCCTGTTACTATTGTTATCGTTCATTTTTCTCCTCATTCCTGCGCTGATCTTTGCGCATATCAAGTTTGAACGAGAGATAACGCGTGAGGCACGAACTTGCTTTCAAAACATGCCGGAACAAGAATATATTTCGCACCTGCAGCAATCATCTGCAATATGCATGAAAATCATATTTATCAGCAGCCGACATCAAAGATTCTATCTATTGTCAGAAAGTCAGCCCCATTTGCTTTTTCAAAGTGTATAAAATGACTCCTTGGATCTGCTTCTTTCCATCGGTCGATTTCAATTGATTTCTTATCTGTACGTTTAACATTCACCATTTCTCTGTCTCTCGGTGTTTCATAATAAGAAAATAACAGATTTTCGTGGATAGATATGAACTGATACCGATCACCGATCATTGCACCTTCCTCTGCAATGTCAAGATGATGAGTGACATATCCCCATTGCTTTTCCGGTATGAGCCTTGCTATTCTGCCGCAGCGTTCATCCGGACTGCTCTTTCGTTCCCACTGGTCTGCACTTTGCGGAATATCAAAATAAAATACCGGTTCCATATATGCCCATGAGGTATCTTTCTCAAATCCCGGCCAGGGCATCAGAATATCGGACAGCGGTGAAAACAGTTCTGCGGGCGGCTGATAAAAGATGTCATCACCGATATACTCCACATACAGGAAGACCAGCTGCTCATATGCAAACATCGCACAGGTCATGATCTTCTTTTGTGCTGCTGCCTCCTCCACAAGTATCCTGACAGCCTCTGCCGCCAGGAAAAGGTCGTCCCTGCAGACTGTATCTTTACACTTTCCCCGGTACTGACAACGTATTACATTTTCCATTCCTTAATCCCTTCCTTTTTGTTCCTTTTTTCTGTTCTTTTTTCTGTCCTTACATCTATATTGTAATCTGTCACTAAAATCTGAATATTAATCTAAATTGTATTCTATCCCCTAAATCTGTATCTTGATCTGTATCTTGATCTGCATTTATGTCTGCCTCTTGACCTTCAGAATATGCCCAGTTACCTACTATAACAAATTCCGTTTCAAATGGCAATTCCTTTATATTGTGCCTGGCACAGCTTTGCATAAAAGCCTCCCTTTTCCATCAGTTCCATATGGCTTCCCCGTTCTATGATCTCACCGTCTTTCAATGCCAGGATCTCATCTGCGTTCCGTATGGTACTAAGTCTGTGAGCAATAATAAATGTTGTTTTTCCTTTCATGAGCTGCAGCATCGCATTTTGTATTTCAAGCTCAGTCCTTGTATCGATCGAGGAGGTTGCTTCATCCAGAATAAGGATAGCTGATTTTGATAATACTGCTCTTGCAATGGCAAGCAGCTGCCGCTGTCCCTGTGAAAGATTGCTGCCATTATCTTTTAGTATCGTATCATATCCCTGTGGGAGCTGCATGATGAATGTGTGTGCATTTGCTATCCTTGCTGCCTTCTCCACTTCCTGATCGGTAGCATCCAGTCTTCCATACCTAATATTCTGTCTCACTGTCTCAGAAAAAAGAAACGTGTCCTGCAATACCATGGATATACTTCTTCTCAGCCCTCTTTTTTCTATATTTAGCAGACTCTGTCCGTCCATCAGAATTTCCCCTGAGCTTATATCATAAAACCTTGTCAGCAGATTCATGATCGTTGTTTTTCCGGATCCTGTCGGACCTACAATTGCTATGGTCTTGCCACGGCTCGCAGAAAGATTCACTTTTTTTAAGATCGGATTTCCTGTGACATAAGCAAAATCTACATCTCGAAGTTCTACATCTCCGTCCAGATTAATACAGAAATCATTATCTTTGTATTCTTCTTTCTGCTCATCAATGACCTCAAAAACACGCTCAGCTCCTGCAAGTGCAGACTGTATGGTATTGAAGGTCGAGAGAATCTGATTGATCGGCTGAATAAAACTTCTCATATATAATATGAAAGTAAAAAGTATACCAACTGTCAGAGCATGTCCGGTAAGAATCATATAAGCTCCTGTTACCGTTATGATCAGATATGTCAGATTATTGGTAACATTATTCACCGGGCCGAGCGTTCCTGAAAATGCCTGTGCCAGAATTGAACTTTTTCTTAATTTCTGATTGATCTCACCAAATTCCTGTCTGACCTGTTCTTCCTTACCAAACAGCAGGATGACCTTCTGCCCTGATATTCTCTCCTCTATATAGCC
>QKDK01000269.1 GCA_003252135.1 Clostridia bacterium | reverse complement strand
AGCTTTATACCTTGCCGTTGCTGATGCCTTAGAACAGGATATCAGAAATGGTTCGCTGCATGCAGGCGAGAAGCTTCCTCCGCAGCGCAGCCTGGCTAAAAAAGTCGGTGTTAATGTTACGACCATCACAAGAGCATATAAAGAAGCAGAGCGGCGCGGACTGGTATCTGCAGTTATCGGCAGCGGCACCTTTGTCTCTTCCGATCTTGGTTTGAACACCTCTTTGCTCAACACAGAAAAAAATACAGTCAATATGATCGAGATGGGTCTGGTGTATCCTTTATATTCAGCAGAACCTGATATCACTCCTGTCATAGAAAGAGTTCTGCATAAGAACAAAACAAATGAACTTATGAAATATGCCACCCCGCAGGGCTTATTAAGGCACCGCCAGACAGCAGCTGCATGGATAGGCAGCCAGGGGGTTTTGGTAACACCGGAGAACATTGTGATTACTGCCGGTGCGCAGCACGCACTGCAGTGCATACTTCTGTCTGTGTTTTTGCCCGGCGACCATATCGCCGTAGACTGCCTGACCTATCCAGGCTTTAAAACAGCAGCAAGACTCTGTAATATCAAATTGGAAGCAGTTCCCATGGATGAACAGGGCATGACGCCAAAGGGACTTGCTGCTGCCTGCAAAAATCATGAAATAAAAGGAATCTATACTGTCACCTCTCTTCATAATCCGACCAATACGGTTATGTCAGAATCAAGACGGAACGAACTGGCAGAAATCATTCAAAAAAACAATCTGCTGTTGTTGGAGGATGACCTGTACCGAGCTTATGCTCCGGCAGCACCGGCACCGTTATCAGCGCTTCTTCCAGAGAATAGTATCTATATCGCTGGTCTTTCAAAGTTATTCTATGCCGGGTTAAGAATCAGTTTTGTCGCTGCCCCGGCCAGACTCTGCAACCGAATTTCCCAGGCTGTGGTCGATACTCTGCAATCCTGTTCTCCCCTAAATGCTGAGATAGCCTGTGAATGCATGACAAGCGGATTGGCACAGGAAATCATTCAAAAGAAAAGAACAGAACTTATAAACAGATATTCACTGCTTGAAAAGAAACTGCAAGGCTTTGAATTTGCATACAAGCCAGCCAGTCTCTTTGTATGGCTGAAGCTTCCGGATTTCATCAGCAGTATGGATTTTGAAAAAATTGCAGGCGAGCATGGCGTTCATGTAGTATCTGCAGAAAAGTTCACTGTAGGAAGTATGGTACCGCCAAACTTTATCCGACTTTCTTTATGCTCTGTCGAAAGTATCGAAGAGCTTGACCTGGGACTTTCCGTAATACAAAAAATTCTGAACCGTGAAATCGGACTGACAGGAGGAATGCTTTAATTACGAACCGGCACTGTTATAATGCCTGATTCCCTTTTTCCAAACAAGTGCAGTAATCACAGCAAATACCGCAACAACAAAGATTCCCTGCAGTGCAGTCTTCCATGTCAGCTCACCCAGCATACTTTGAACCGGAAGGGTAGCCATGATACCATAAGGTAGAATACAGTAAAATATGACTTTATAAATTCCGTACATGGCAATTCCTGGCAGCTTGAAGCAAAGAGAAAGCAAAGCCTCCTCAAGCTGCTCGATTCTGGTTGTGGATATCAGATAAAATGAAACAGAACGTATCAGCACCTCCATGATATAATATAAAAATGCCATAAGCACCAGCCAGAAAAGGTAGGATGCTACTGCATGCACTGTAATGCGGCAATTTGATGCTTTTGCTCCGTAAACAATAATAAAAATGCTAAAGACAACGAGCAGCAGAGACCCTGGGTTTATGCACTCAAAAGTCAGTCTGAACAAAGGACTGACAGGCTTTGACAAATACAGGTCCATCTCTCCGCTCCTGATTTTATAAGGAATCCCAAGGATGCCAAAGAAGCATATCGTCATACTGGCAGCATTCAATAGTGAAAAGGTGCCGATATATAAAATCATGGCTCCACTCCCCCAGCTGCCGATAGAATCCACATTGGCATAAATAGCTTTGAAAATGAGCAGCTGTATGATAAATAAGCTTCCGTCCACAAAGAACGGTCCTAAAAAATCAAGTCTGAACACCATAAGATTCTGAAATCTAAGCCTGACCAGTACCTTTAAAATACGCTGGTACTTTCTTGCTTTGCTCAGCCAAGTATTATTTGCTGCACTTTTTCTTTTTATCTCATCTTTTTTCATATTCCTACCCCATCGAACTTTCTGATATATTTTTTCCAGGTCATTTTTATAACGACCTGCATAACAAGGCACCAAAGCGAAATGACAGCAGCTCCGAGGACAGCCTCCTCCTGATTGTATCCTGTCAGCAGCATGGAAGGCAGATATGTCACATAATAGAAGGGCAGGAATTTCATGACCTCGACCATGATCTCCGGGAAAAGAACCAGCGGAACGATCGTTCCTGTGATAAGTGCTACAAGATTGTTCTTGATCATCAGAAAAATACCGATCCCCTGATATTTCAACGTCAGCAGCCCCAGATAGAAATTTAACTGTAGCATAAAAAACATACCAGCAAATATCATGAACACCGCACACAGAATACTTATCAGATCATGACTGAATACGAACTGAATACGGAATATAACGATCCATGCAGCCGCAGCCAGAAAATCAAAGATCAGGTAAAAAAGAACAATACCAGCTTCCATCGCAGCGAAATATCCCTCTGCATTTACCGGAATAATAAGATATTTAGAAAAAGTGCCATTTCTGATGCGTTCACTGATCTCACCGCTGATTCCTGATGACATTTCAAGCTGTGAAAGAAAGGAGCTTACAATATAGTAGGACATCATTCCATAAAATGTAAACCCACCTACAGTGCTTTTCCCGGTAAATATTACACCCCAGAGCAGATAAGCAAATACAATCCTTGCAATGGTGAAAATCATGTTGAAGACTACATCCGCACGCCAGACAAGCTGAGCCTTCATATAAATACGCGCTATTTCGAAATATTTACTCATGCAATGCAGCTCCTTCCTGATAAATGCGTTCTACGACTGCACCGATTTCTTCCTCTTCGATCATAATATCTTCTGGTTCAAGTCCCATGATCTGCTCCAGCACGGCTTTTGCCTGGTGTTTTTGAACCATCAGGCATTTTTTGTACCCTTCATCCAGCAGTAGCTTTGCTTTGTCTGGCAGTATGCTGTTATTTACCGTATAACCAAAGGTCGCAGTAATCAGCTTATTGTCCTGATATTTTTCAAATAGCTCCTTCGTTTTTCCGTCAAAGATCAGTTGTCCGTGGTTAATCACGATAGACCTGCCGCAGAGAGCCTTGATATCTTCCATGTAATGCGAGGTAAGTAGGATCGTTGTTCCTCTTTCTTCATTGACTTCCTTTAAGAATTTTCTGATCTGTTTGGAAGCGATCGCATCAAGTCCTATGGTCGGTTCATCCAGGAAAAGAATCCTTGGATTATGCAGCAGCGCCACGATCAGCTCACACTTCATTCTTTCGCCAAGTGAAAGGGTCCGCACCTGTACATCCATGAGCTCTTCCACACCAAAAAGTCTGGAAAAGTATTTTTTACTCATTTGGAACTCCTCTTCTTGTATTTCATAGATTTCCTTGAAGAGCCGCAAGGTATCATTCACTGTAAGATCAAAGAACAGCTGGCTTTTTTGTCCCATAACTACAGCATATTGCTTTTTGTATGCATTTTTCATATCATTCGGCCGGTAGCCCAGTACATCGATCATTCCCTTTGTTGGCGCAATGATACCCGTCAACATTTTGATCAGCGTGGTTTTTCCAGCGCCGTTTGGCCCGATCAGCCCTATGAATTCACCCTCTTTTATTGACAGATTCATATTCAGTACTGCAGCCTTCTCCTCATACTCTCTTTTGAAAAGCCCTTCTATGCTGCCTTTCAGTCCTTCTTTTTTCTTATACCTTTTATATATCTTTGTTACATTTTCTAATTTAGCAATATTTTCCATACATTTAACTCCTTATGTGATTTTTCAGGAACAAGACACCATATCCTTTTATACTTTTTCAACAATAAAAAATGAGCACTCTTTACAGAAATGCTCACGTTAATAATCCAGATATTTCAGATTGCCCATTAAAAAGACAGGAAACCTGTACACAAATATAACATGCAATTTTCAGACACGTTATAAGCATAAAAAACATGACCACACAGTCATGCTTTTTAAATATCAATACTATCAAAGCATATGTAAGGCGAATAGTGCCAGTTCAGACAAACTGGCATCAGGACAGACCTCCGGTACGGTCATTGTTCTGGCAATATTTATTTTGCTTTATTCTCCATTTCGACACTTAACATATACTTCTCCTTTTCATTTTTCTTTTATCATATTTCATAAATCATGATATGTCAATTATTTTCATACATCATGTTATGTCAATTATTTTCATATAACATAATTTACCATAGAGCAAGCTGCGTATTGATAAGTTTGACAAGAAGCATAATAGCGCTTTCTATATCCTTCTTATTAACGATAGCATTCGGACCATGGGTATATCTGGTGACTACTGAAACTGCTCCTGCTTTCACCCCGTACCCTGACATGTTCATAGAGCTGGCATCTGTGCCTCCTACATAGATGACTTCCTTCTGGTATGAAATCTTATGTTCCCTGCACAGCTCAAACATTATCTCATTCAAAGCTTCGTCGCAGATGACAGAAGTGTCAGAAATCTTGATCGCAGCTCCTTGACCTAGTGTATTGCTGCCCTCTAAGTCTCCCGGTCTGTCATGTCCCGGTGTGACATCCACTGCAATTCCAAGATCGGGTTCAATTCTGGCTGCTGTTACCTTGGATCCTCTGCAGCCGACTTCCTCCTGTACAGCAAATACATAATAGACATCATGGTATACTGACTGCCCTTGTTTCAGGGTCTCCAGCATCATATAGCATCCGACTCTGTCATCGATTGCTTTTGCTGTAATATAGTCACCTGCCAGTGCTTCAAAGCTTCCCATAAAGACACAGGTATCTCCGATATCTACATATTTTTGCACCTCTTCTTTTTTTGATAGTCCGATATCAATATACAGATTCGTAAATTTATCATCCAGTTTTTCTGGTCTGACTCTGCTGGCAACGACACCGATGGTGCCGTTTCGAAACTGCACCCTTGACTGATAGGCAGTATAGATCCAGGAACATCCGAGGGATTTTACCATGATCATACCGTTATCCTCAATCTTGATGACCTGCAGTCCAATCTCATCCATATGTCCGGAAAGCATGATTTTCTTTTTCATCTCTCCATATCCTCTTTTTAATACGATCAGATTGCCTATGGCATCCTCCAGCACTTCGTCAGCCAAGTCTTTCACTTCGTTTTTTATAAATTCTCTGACCTTCGATTCATAACCGCTTGGTCCAAAAAGCTGTGTCAGCTGTTCAAAAAGCTCTGCTTTTTTCTGTGTTCCTGCACTGCCTGTCTCCATATACATTACCCCCTCTGATTAACCTTAATCTCTTGAAATCAAGCGATATTAGGTATAATCTATTCATGTAAAATATAGTAACACAGACAAATGCAGGAAACAACACAAAAGCAGCTCTGATCTGCCGCTTAACCTGCTTAAATTTTACCGTCCAGTGCTATACAGATATACAACTAATAAACGGAGGATGAAATGAGAACAGAAAAAGAAATGATGGATCTGATCATGGATAAAGCAATACAGGATGACAGAATACGTGCAGCTGCAATTGATGGTTCCAGAGCTGCTGACAGTGCCGTTCATGACAAATACAGTGATTTTGATATCGTATATTATGTAACAGATATACGAGAGTTTACCTGCAACACATCCTGGATCGACATTTTTGGAGAAGTCCTGATCGTCCAGTGTCCCGCAGACTGGTACACACATCCCTACGACTACAACAGTCATGAGGATTTTAATTATCTGATTCAGTTCACCGATGGCAATCGCATCGATCTGTCATTAATCGAAGTAAGTCATCTTAAAACGAAGCCCTTACATACAGAGCCCAGGATTATCCTTCTGAATAAAGATAATTTCATAGAACTGATTCCCATTTCCGACGAAAGTGCTTTTTATATTAAAAAACCTGGTATGCAGGAATTTATTAATACATGCAATGAATTCCGCTGGCTTTCTCTTTATATTGCAAAAGGCTTGTGCCGCCAGGAAATATACTATGCAAAATATGCTTTTGATGTCCTGATCATGGAGATGTTCCTAAAGATGCTCAACTGGAAAATAGCAGCTGATCATGACTTCAAAGTTTCAACCGGTGCCCACAGTAAGTATTTAAAGCGCTATCTTTCCAGCGCTGAGTTGGAAAGATTTCATGAGATCTTTCCAAACGGACAGTATGAGGATATCTGGAACAGACTATTTTTACTGTATGACTATTTTGCAGAGCTGGAATCCTATGTGGCAGGTAAGCTCGGCTTCACTGATAAGCTTTGCCTGTCCTGCGACACTGAAGAAACAAAAAAAGTAAGAAGGTTCCTGCTTGACAGAAGAAACAGCTTTAAATAGTACTTTCATGAAACAAAGAAAAAAGAAATGCATCTGTTTTTGCAGCATGCATTTCTTTCTACTATCAGGAATTACAATTCGTTTGATTTACTGATAAAACAAACGACCATACATTTCAAGGTGAGCACCTTTGATCTACCTTCGAATGGTATCACTTGTTTCACCGGTTACAGTGTAGGTAACACCCCCAATTACCACTTTGTCAATCACAAAGGTAAAGGTAAGTGTTCTCCTGAGTTTGACTTCATCCGATTTTACTGTCACTGTTCCGGCTGTCCCTGTAGTTCCTGTGTCACTGTCTGACGTTGCTCCTACCCAGTGCCCGCTTACAGTTGCTCCAGAAACAGCAGTTCCGTCTTTCGTGATACTGACTGCTGCTACTCCTGTCGAGTAAATCTGATTACGTACATATCTGTCTGATACACTTAAGGTAATAGATGCTGACACGCTCAGGACAGGAGCAGGTGTTGCTGTCGGACTCGGTGTTGCTGTCGGAAGCGGTGTTGACGTCGGACTTGGTGTTGCTGTCGGAAGCGGTGTTGACGTTGGAAGTGGTGTTGCTGTCGGACTCGGTGTTGCTGTCGGAAGCGGTGTTGACGTTGGCTCCGGCGTCATTGTCGGAGTTGGCGTTACTGTCGGTATCGGCGTTACTGTCGGTATCGGCGTCATTGTCGGTACCGGTGTCGGTGTTGCCGATGGCACTGGTGTTGCAGTTGGTTCCGGCGTCATTGTCGGTTCCAATGTCGGGGTCACTGTTATCACTGGCGTAGGCGTTATATTCTGACCGCCTAGAGCAGCGACCGCGTCAACCAGTCCATATCCATAGGTATTGTCACGCCCTGCTGTTCCAAGATCTAAAGCTGTGTTCTGCAGCACTGCCTGTACTTCTTCAGGCGTATCTGCTATTCCTTTGGCTATGATCAGAGCAGCCAGCCCTGCCACATGCGGAGATGCCATGGATGTACCCTGGAAGAACCAGTAGCCAAAATCTTTTGTATTTTTTGTACTGGGATTGAAGGTATTCTGCAGAATACCATCGCCATATCCATCCCCATTCTGGTCAACTGTCACATCACCGCCCGGTGCGACAACATCAAGGCTGCTGCCATAGTTCGAATAGGATGCTAATGTCTTATCAGCTCTTGTAGCGCCGACTGCTATAACATAAGCGTCATAGGCAGCCGGATAACTGATTGTTCCCTGTCCATCATTTCCGGCTGCAGCTATAATGGTAACTCCTTTTGCATGTGCATAAGCAAGTGCATCTTCCAGAATGGATGAAGGAGAACTTCCTCCAAGACTCATATTGATGACCTGTGCCCCATGATCCGCTGCATAATAAATACCCTGTGCAATCGCAGTGTAGGTGCCCGATCCGCTTTTATCAAGAACCTTGACCGGCATCAGCCTGACATTATATGCTACCCCTGCTGTACCAAGTGCATTATCTGTATTCTGTGCTATGGTTCCAGCAACATGTGTGCCGTGACTATTGTCATCATTCGCATGTGAATCATTGTTAATAAAATCATAGCCCTGCACAAATACCGTATTGGCAAGATCAGGTGCGATTATGTAATTACCATAGTTCTCATAAGCAATACCAGTGTCGATAACGGCTACAATAATCCCTTCTCCTGTACTTTCAGAAATACCTGTTGAAAGATTCCATGCTTCTTCAGCCTGCATACCGCCCACAGCCTGCTCCTGCAGATCCCACTGATAAACAAACAACGGATCACTGGTGAATGCATAGGCATAATAGTTGGGTTCTGCGTACACAACATTGGATTTTTCTCTGTATTCCTTTGATTTATCTTTTTCTTTTCCCTCAGGTACAGAAACAATACGGAATGGCTGACTGTCATTTGCATATTTAACGACAATTTCTGAAGATACGTATCCTGTCATTGTCTGATTCATCTGCCCGGACACATTCAGTTTTTGCCTTTCTGCACCATCAGCTGTCATTCTGCTTGTGCTGATCAGTAATAGCGAAGCAATCAGTAAAAATGCTAAACTTTTTCTCATTTCATCACACTCCAGTCCTGCAATTATTATTCACCAACAAAATTATCCTGGCCGGCAGCTTTAACACTGCCTGTACATCAATAGTTCCTTATGTATACACACTATTCACGAGAGAAAATCTATTGTCGATCTGCTGTTGCATCGCTGCTGGTTTCTTATCATGCAGATTTTTCGTAATTCCTGTAAAGAGGTGCCGACATGTTAAAAATCAAAATATGCAAAAATACGCTTGGTTAATGTCTGTATTCTTATTTAATTATATCATTTGCGTGTTTATTTTGCAACTAACAAAGCTTTTATTCGGTCTATTTCTCCTTTTGTGAACTTATTGTCTGATATAATGCGTTTTCATAACTTCAACTAAGCCATATGAACTACTTCATTTTAAAAAATCGGATAATCACCTGTTTTTAACAGGCTTATTAAGTGTTGTTTACATTTTTTGCATGACCTGCTGTTTACATTAATATAAAAATCATTGATTTTTTAAATTGACTAACCCAGTAAAGTGTAGCAATATAAATACGCAATAAATAAACTAATATCTAAACATAAGAAGGTCAACCATGCAAGCGCAAAAACACGCAAAATTAGATATGACCAGGGGACCAATCATGAAACTGGTAATGCTGTTCGCACTGCCTATCTGTTTGGGCAATGTTCTGCAGCAGCTTTATAATACAGTAGATACCATCATAATCGGTAACTTCTGCGGAACAGTCTCTCTGGCTGCAGTCGGCACAAGCGGGCTTCCGGTAGAAATGCTGATCTGTATTTTTTTAGGACTTGGAACCGGTGTTTCCATTCTTGTGGCCCAGTATGTCGGCAGCGAAGATACTGTGAACCTAAAAAAGACCGTTGCCACTGCAACATCCTTTTTGTTTTTATGTACCATTCCGATTTCGATCCTTGGGCTTTTTGTCGGTCCGCTGATTCTGAAGCTCATCCATGTCCCACAGGATGCCTGGAGCTATGCTGTTTCCTATATCCGTATCATATTTATCGGAACCCTGGGAAATATGGGCTATAATATGAATGCCGGTATACTGCGCGGTATCGGTGACAGCAGATCTTCGCTTTTGTTCCTGATCATATCCTGTATTGTTAATGTAGTGCTTGATCTGGTCTTTGTTGCACTTCTCGGCATGGATGTGTCAGGTGCTGCACTGGCGACCACGCTCGCCATGTTCACCTCCTGGATCTTTAGTGTTATCTATATCAAACGCAGATATCCCGAGCTGGAATTTACTCTGCTCCCTCGGTCACTCGATAAAAAAATACTGACAAGGATCATAAAAATAGGTCTTCCGCTTGGCTTGAACAATTCTATTTATTCTGTTGGTCATATGCTGATGCAATCCCTGATCAATGCACAGGGCTCTGTCTTTATGGCCGGCTGTTCTGTTGCCACGAAGCTGACCGGATTGGCGAATGTCGCAATTACATCCTTTTCAGCGGCTGCAACTACATTTTCTGGTCAGAATTATGGAGCCAGGATCCTGACCAGACTAAAAAAGGGAGCAAGGCAGATTCCTTTATTTTCAGGTTTGATCACAGCAATAGCCGGCCTGATCGTAACACTTTTATGCCGGCCTATTCTGTCAATATTCACAAAAGATGCACAGGTCCTTGAGATGGCTGTTCTCTATATCCGGATCGTGCTTCCCTTTACATGGTTCTATGCCGTTCTGAATGCGATCATCAATTATATCAACGGGCTTGGTGAAGTAAAATATCCGACCATCGTGAATATCCTGATGCTTTGGGCCGTCCGCATTCCGAGTGCCTATCTGATAGCATATTTTATTGACGGAAAATATGTTATGGCATGTTATCCCATCAGCTTCTTGTTCGGTATGATCGCCATGATAACCTTTTATTTCACCAGACGCTGGAAGCAGATCAGTACCATCACACCTGCTGTGGCAGCTTCTGGTGCGGCAGCCAAAGTTTAGTTTCTGCTGAGAAAAAAGCCGAAGTGTCGAGCACAATTCAACACTTCGGCTTTTATTTAATTTACATTTAATTTTATAACTCCTGTAGGTTCACCCTGGAATATGACCTGTGCATCATGACAGTAGCTGTCAGCAGCAGTACACAGATCAGCAGCTTTAGAAGGTCTGCCGGAACTTCAGGATATAGTATGATCGGAACAACCAATACCCCCGCTAACAGGAACCCGCCAAGTCCGCCGATCAGTGCAGAAGCACTCTGCTTCACGACCGACACCTCATTCTCCCAGGTAAAGACCGGAAGTTTCAGATTTATGGTCATTCCAAAAACACAGGAAAAAAGGATGATGATGGCAGGAATGAGAAGCAGCCAGATCGTCTCTAGAAATCCCGGCTGTAAGGCAATCATCAGGAGTACTTCCGAAACCGTATAAAATGGCAAAATCAGCAGCAGGCTCATTAAAACCTTACTATCAAGAATAGTCTGTGTGCTTACCGGCAGACTTTTTACGATCCACCACTCTTTTCCTTCCAGGGATATGGAACTACAGGTTGGCGGCATCATGGAGCAGACACAGGCCAGCAGAAAGGGGATCAGACCAGCCACATTCGTCTGCAGTGGTATAAATTCCATTATTTTTTCCTCTCCTGAGACCAGAATTCCGATAGAAAGCAGGACACCCATGACCGGACCGATAATCGTGTTCGTTACATAAACACTGGATGCAAAATAACGCTTGAATTCTCTTGTGCACAACGATAAAAGCGCAGAATTCTGCTTTAATGCACCTACCTGATAATTATGCTTTGCGTATGTGCCAAAGAGTCCGCGGCATATAGCGTGAAATTTCACAGAAACAAGTGCTATCACTGCCAAAAAGGCCAGTACAGAGCCAGCAATGCAAAGCAGGCACAAAAGGAAATCTCCCTGCAGCATTGCAGTCCCCATCCACATAGCAGGAGGATAGATTCCTCCGATCGCCTGAGTCATAAAATCCGTCATGGAATGTATCATTGTATTGAGCGCGGCTTCATCATAGCTGCCAAGCGATGTAGAACCGACCATAATAACTACGACAAGCGCGACAGACAACCCTGCACCAAGCAGGCTTTTATGCCGCATTCTTGAGGTGATGGCGGTAATCAGGGCTCCGAAAAGTGTTGCGGCTGTCAGCGGTACGAGCGGAATGAACAGGATTTCGATGACTGCAATGCTGTAAAAGCTTATACTTGGTTTTAAAAAATATGCATATACAGCAATACCAGGCAGCATAATAGCGAATGAAAAAAGCAGATTTTCAAAATACATCCTGATGAACCGGCTGATAACAACTGCACCCTGATACAAAGGCAGTGCGCTTATATTATCATACCCATTCTTCTGAAATATAACACTGCCTGTCTTGAACATCGTAAAGAAAAAGATGACAAGACTGGTAACCGCAATCAGATATACCGGCAGAACATCTCCTAGCCCGAGCCTGATGAAGCCATATGAAAAACCACCTACATAGATCAGCATTACAATCACCACGAACAAACCTACGATAGATAGTGACAGTGCTTTCTGCCTGGCTTTTTTGTCACTGGTATGGAAAAGGACATTAATTCCGAACAGATTGATCAGCTGCCACTTTGTAAGCAATTTAATCTGTGTTCCCATTCTTTACGACCTCCATAAATGTGGATTCAAGCGTCTGTCCTGACTGTACGATCTCATCCATTCTTCCTGCTGCCACAAGTGCACCCTCTTTAATGATAGCAACCTTGTTGCATATTCTTTCCGCAACATCAAGCACATGTGTAGAAAAGAAAATAGCTCCGCCGTTCTCACATATGCTCCTCATGATCTCTTTCAGCATGACTGAAGCTTTTGGATCCAGCCCCACAAAGGGTTCATCCAAAATCAGGAGCTTCGGCTCATGCACAAGCGCTGAAATAATGGCAAGCTTTTGTTTCATACCATGAGAATAGGAGGAAATCAAGTCGCCTAACGCTGATGTGATTTCAAAATCATCAGCATATTTTTTTATCTTTCCTTCTCTGTCTCTCGCTGAAACAGCAAATATATCTGCAATAAAATTAAGATACTGTATACCTGTCAGATATTCGTACAGATCCGGGTTGTCCGGTATGTATGCAATTTTCTGCTTGCACAATATCGGATTTTCTCTGACGGATATTCCATCGATAAAAATCTCACCCTTTTCAAAGCCATGGATTCCGGCAACACATTTGAGCATGGTTGTTTTGCCTGCACCATTATGTCCGATAAATCCATAAATATCACCAGCTTCGATCGTCAGGCTGATGTCTGTTATCCCTTTGCTGCTTCCTTTGTAGTGCTTTGTAACCTTTTGAATTGTAAGCATCTTTCTCTCCTTTTCTATCGCGCACTTTGTATTTATGGTCTTTCTGATATGCTTTAACAACAGAACAATACCGTCCTACTTCTCATTAGGTGATGAAATAAACGATAGTCTTCTCACTTTCCGTCCGGCTCCTAGCTCATTGGACGCTGCCTGTGCCAGCAGTGCGCCAATATCGGTAAGAAGCTTCATAAACTCCTCATCAGACATTAAAAGTGTCGCTGTCTGAAGAAGCAGCATATCCTTTTGCGGATCTGCCTGTTCATCCGCAAAGTAATGTAAAAATGTTCCCTGCATAGACAGCAGCAGCTGATAAAAGACTTTTCCAAGCTCCTGGTTCGTTGGATTCTGTCCGACAGGATCCTTACAAAGAGCATAGGTCTTTTCAATGGTCCCTCGTATCTTCTTTTCTTCAACAACCTCAATACATCCGGCAGACAGAAGTTTTTTCATGTGCCTGTACAAACTGGCTGGCGGTACATCAGGCAGCTTCTGTAATATGTCTGCAGGAGTACCTTTTCCGCTTGTGATCAGGAACTGTATGATTCTCTGTCTGACCGGATTCATAACAATTTCGGATAACTGACTGATTTCCATGTTTTTACCTCTGAATACAAATTTCTTATGAAAATTATTTTATCATATTTGATATTATTATCATTTATGATTATATTACTTTTTATAATTTTTTCAAGTTATTTCATATAAAAATTTAAAATGTGCTTGCATTTTTCTGACTTTTATAGATACTAGAATATAATTGCTAAATATAGACAGCCCCATATCAAAAAAACGCTCCCTTCCGGAAGCGTTGTGTAATACATGATTGGACTGTATCTGTACCAGTTCCATAACAGTGATACCTAACTTCATACTTTGAAAACTGCTGTCTGCTGCAGCTGCCTGGTCCAAAATCAGGTGTCACCTGTAATACATCAATCGGAGGATATTTATGATCTGGAAAGGTCTGAAATTTGGAATGCTGCTTCAGTTTGCCGTTGGCCCCATGTGTCTTCTGGTCTTTCAGACCTCGGCATCCTTAGGTCTTTATCAGGGTCTGCTGCTTGTTCTGTCAATAGCTCTTGTCGATGCAGTTTATATCGCACTATCTGGAATTGGTGCCGCAGCCATCCTGAGAAAAAAGGAAATTCAAATGGTTATTAAAGTGATTGGAGCGCTTATTCTGGTACTCTTTGGGGCCGACCTGCTTGCAGGCGCATTTCACTTGTCTATTCTTCCATCGATTTCCTTATTCAAAGCCGTCTCCACCGATCATATATTTTTAAAAGGGATCCTGCTGACTGCATCCAATCCGCTTACCATACTCTTCTGGAGCGGTGTTTTTACAACTCAGGTAATTGAAAATCATTATCACAAAAAGCAGCTTGCCGGCTTTGGAACAGGCTGCGTTCTTGCAACACTCCTTTTTCTTACCCTGGTTGCCCTGCTGGGTACCACACTTCGAACATTCTTCAGTGAACCCATCATTCAGATTTTAAATGCATGCATCGGTGCGCTCCTGATCTTCTTTGGTATACGTCTTCTGCTAAAGAAAACAGCAGAATAAGAACAAGTCTACAACATCTGATACTATGGTGCAGGGAATGCGGTGATGATTCTGTTACCGGTTCAACTTGCAGGTCATTTCTTCGACCAGCAGTTTGAATATAAATATCTTATTGATCATACCCTCCGGATAATACCATTCTGAGCGGTCTGAATACTGTGACATAATACAGTTCAAGGCGTGTGTTTTTTCATTTGCATCTTCAACGATCTGAATCCGTCCCATCCCGACGATGCTTTCAAACTTACAGGTAAATTTACATGCTTTCTCATCCTCCACGATCTGCAGTACGCGATCCAGTTCAAATCCAGCATACTCCAGTGATCTTAGCAGTTCATTCTTCTTCCCTTTATCTGCACCATGAAAATAGAACACACTTCCCAGTTCTGTGCGTTCATATCCAAAATTCAATGGCAGAATATAGGGGCATTTTTCGTCCCAAAGCCCAAGACGCAGACATTCACACTTTTTAATTATATCGTCGATCTCCAGATTTTCTCTGCATTCTCTTTCCATTCTTCTCATACTATCCTCATTCCTGCGCTGATTTTTGCGCATATCAAGTTTGAACGAGCGGTAACGCGCGAGGCACAAACTTGTCTTTAAATACTTCTATACAGTGCTCCTTACGGAAGTTCTTTCTCTTCTGCACATGCAAGGACCAGCTTCACTGCCGCATCAACATCATCCATATCTACGGTTTCGACCGGTGTATGAATATAGCGGCAGGGGATGGAAATACATCCTGAAAGTATACCTCCTCTTGTTCTCTGGATAGCACCGGTATCTGTTCCGCCGGCACGAAGCACTTCATCCTGTACGTTTATCTCATGTTTTTTTGCGGCATTCTTTATAAATGTGCGCACTGACATCGGTACAATGACCGAATTGTCTTTTGCTTTCACGGTTGGCCCGCAGCCAAGCTTTACATGCTCCCTGACACTTTCCGGTGTATCTCCCACACTGCACACATCAAGGCTGATATTCAGATCAGGCTCGATAACATAAGCGGCAGGTCCGGCACCGCGTGTTCCCACTTCCTCCTGAACCGTAAAAACAGCATATATATCATGATCACTTTTCATGGTCTTCATTGCTTCCGCAACAATTGCACACGCGATCCTGTCATCCTGTGTCCTGTGTGCGACCCTTTTCCCCATATATACAAAATTTGATACGAACACAGCCATATCTCCGATTTGAACTTTTTCTTCGGCTTCTTCTCTTGTTGCAGCACCGATATCAATAAAGACCTCCATCATGCTTATCTCCGTCAGTTTTTTGTGTTTATTCTCATAGGAGACCACACCTCTGGTTTTGTTCTGGAACATGACTTCATGTGCCACGCTCAGCAGCGGAGATACTCCGCCTACCGGTGCCACATACAAAAAACCTTTATCATCTATATCCAATACGATCAGACCGATCTGGTCCATGTGTGCACTGAACATGATCTTTTTCCCGGAGGTGCCTTTTTTTACTGCGATCAGGTTGCCAAGAACATCATTATAGAGTTCATCGCAATAGGGTGCTATATAACCCCTGATCACATCACTGGCTGTCTGCTCTCTGCCTGACGGCCCGTACGCGTTTACAATATCCTGCATTAACTGCATATCCATGTTTTTACTTCCTTTCCATTCCGTTATCTTTTCTATACCTCATTAAAACGGCCGTCCCTTAAAAAGGCTTTTGCCAGCCTGTACACGTTTTCAAAGTCTGATTTTGACGCGACGCTCACCGGTGAATGAATATACCGGCAGGGAACAGAGATAACACCCGTTTTGCACCCTGCCAGCCCTATATGCACCGGTCCCATATCATTGCTTCCGCTTGTTCCCTGTCTAAACTGCCAGGGTATGTTATGCTGTATTGCAGTATCTTTTATTGCATTCAGCATGCTCTCTGGCACCAGCGATCCTCCATCCATAAAGGAAATAACAGCTCCCTCGTTCAGTTTTGTCACGCTCTTTCTTCTTGGATTTTCAGGCAGCTCATTACAAAGAGTGCCTTCAATGGCAAGTGCAACCTCAGGCTTGACATTATAGACAGCTGCCTGTGCTCCGCGAAGACCGATTTCTTCCATGACTGTAAATACTGCTGTAAAATCACATTCGTAAGTATCTTTCAGAAGTTCGATCAGAATCGCACAGCCAACCCGGTCATCCAGTGCTTTCCCCTTGAACAGTCCCTCACCAAAATCAGAGAATTTTGTGGTAAAGCTGATGTAATCACCCGGCTTCACATATTTTAATGCATCCTCCTTGTCTTTTGCTCCGATATCCACATTCAGATCTTTCATCAAAAGCACAGTCTTTCTTTCAGCTTCTGACTGCAGATGTATTGCTTTTGACCCGATTACGCCAGGTACATCATCCTTTCCTACAGCGACTCTCTTTGATATGATCGCTCTGGAGTCAAGTCCGGCTGCCGAAAATGCAAGGAGACCGTTGTCAAGGATTCCTGTCACGATCATGCCGACCTCGTCCATATGAGCACAGACCATGACTCGTTTTCCATTCCCTTTTTTATGTGCATAAAGATTTCCCATGTTGTCGGTATATACTTCATCGCACATAGGTTCCACCTGTTCACGGATGTATTTGCGGACTCTTCTTTCGTCACCGCTGACTCCATACAGTTCACTAAGCACTTTTAATCGTTCCAGCATATCTTTTCCTCCCAGTCACTGCCTAATCGGGCCGGAACTTCAGCCAGCAGTTTTGCACAGTTTTTTAAGGTTTCGACTGAAATGAGCTCAACATTGGTATGCATATACCGCAGCGGCAGCGAAATCAGCCCCGTCGCGATTCCTCCGCATTGGTTCTGAATATTCCATGCATCTGTACCTGTACGTGCCATGGATACAGACGTAGCATATGGGATATTAAGCTCTTTTGCTGCTTCTGTAATCAGCTGATACATACCAGGATGAATGTTCCCTCCTGTCGTAACAGACACTTTGGAGGGATCAACAACACTTTGCGGATCTGCCAAAGGTGTAGGTGCATGACAGACATCTGTTGCAATTGCCATATCTGGCTTCACATTGCAGCTTGCAATTGCTGCACCGAGGCAGCCAAGCTCTTCCTGGGTGGAACCGACACATATAACTGTGCAGTTCAGTTTTCTTTTTGAGAGTATATGAAGTGCTTCGACAAGTGCTGCTCCAAGTGCTCTGTCATCAAATGTCTTCCCTGCAATATAACCATTTTTCAGCTCCAGAGGCGGCAGATTATCAAAGGTCACAAAGTCACCTACAGATACCAGCTCACAGACTCTTTCGTAGGAAAGTCCGACATCACAGGTCAGATCATATATATCATATGCTGAATTTTTATCGCTTTCACTTAATAAATGAGGCGGTGTACACCCAATAACACCTTTCAGTGTTTCTTTTCCATATACGACAAGCTCGGAACCCGGAAGTACTCTCGCATCGACACCGCCAATCGGGCAGAGCCGCAGCATGCCGTTCTTTTCAATCTCAGTTACAGTCATTCCAATTTCATCCATATGTGCCATCAGCATGATGACCGGCTTCTGGCTCCCCACTCTTGCATACACATTTCCCATAGGATCACGCCAGGTGTCCTGTGTATAGTTTCGGAATAACTGCTCCAGAACATCTGCAGCAGCACATTCATTTCCACTTACTCCGAGAACTTTGGTAAGGTCGGTAATGTTTTTTAGCATATCCATGTACCTGTTTCTCCTTTTTCTCAACAGTTACAGTAAGCATATTCATACAAAATCAGCATACTGTTCAATCATGTGTTTTGGAAGTTGTCTTCTGTTCTCACATTCATACCATAGTTTATCACAATTATCCAGTGACTTCAATTTCTTCTTCCCGTTCTTAAGAATCCTTCCTGTACTCACATCTTTATTTTAAAATTGGGACTTTAAACTTATCAAAAAAATGGTATAATAATTTATATTCCTGTATTTTGTATTATTTATCTCATAACGTGAACATTACTTTCGTTTTTATGTTATACGAAATCACACTTGGTATTATGTCATCTATGTGCAGGAAAGCCTAAAGGAGAATACAGATGAAAAAGTTCTTAAAACGGATCGGCTGTACGCCGGATGTTGAGTATTATGACCGACTGCTATATTTTCTGGTCTTATGCACCATACTGGTCATCGGACTTTTTCTGGTGCTCTATATTTTATTTATCCCCTATGCCCCGGCGATTATTGTTCACCTTATATATTTTATCCTGAGTCTTTCGCTTTATATATTTTTGAAGTATAAAAAGTTCAATCTGGTCAGATTCAGTATATTTATTCTTCATCTGATACAATTGTCACTTGCTGTTTTTGTATGGTTCCCCTATACGACCGGATTCAATATCTATTATTTTATGGTTCCCATGTCAGCATTTATCATCATGCGCTACAGCAACTACTGGCAGCGGATCTTTGCCGTCATCTTTTCCTGTATTGCCATGATTCTGTATCTGTTAAGTGAGATTCTTCCCTTCGATTTTTATATGTATGAAACAAGCGAACAGATCAACCGGGTATTTCGCGGCATCAGCATTGTTTCCATCCTTGTTCCGATGATTTATATTTTTACCATGATAGCCAGACGCGACAATCTCGTAAATAATGAACTGAAAGAGCTTGCCAGCAAAGATGCCCTGACACAGATCTATAACAGAAGAATCTTATATAAAGCAGGAAATGATGAATTCGTCAGGGCAAGAAATCATGTTTACTGCTTTACGATCCTGCTTTTTGATATTGATTTCTTTAAAAAAGTCAATGATAAATATGGCCATCCTGCCGGAGATGCTCTTTTAATAGAGCTTACTGAACTGATTGCCAAAAACATAAGAAAGACTGATCTTTTTGCCAGATACGGCGGTGAAGAATTTGCCATACTTCTTGGAAACACAGGTAACAACGACGGACTTTCCATCGCAGAAAAACTGCTCGAAAAAGTCAGGACTTCTGTTTTTATGATTGACGGCAATCCTATCAGGATCACTGTCAGCATCGGATTAACTGAATACTCTCATGACTTTTCAAATTTTGATGATATGATGAAAGCTGCCGATAATGCGTTATATTCTGCGAAAGAGAACGGCCGTGATCAGATCAGAATATCCCATGCAGAACATACACTATGAATCTTTGTTATATAGAACTCTGAATTCTTACAGTTTAAAAGGATATGGCCACCGGCTGAGCCGGTGGCCATGAATTTAGCTTCTGATGAATATGATGATGTGGGTGTCAAAAGTCTTATTTCAGTAAGCGAACGTCAATTTGCACAAAGCCAGAAGAACGAATGCGCCTATGGAAATATAGAAGCAATGAGTCTTCTGGCTTTGCGCAAATTGACCTTGCTATAGCTGATATAGGACTATTCGACCCTGTCATCATCATATGATTTATAACTGTATAATCAGCTTATACAGATCTCCTCGATCCGCTGCAGTTCATCTGCTGAAAAAGGTCTGCTATCCATGAGCCTGCAATTCTCAATGATCTGCTCTGGTCTTGAAGCGCCAATAATAACACTCGTTACAGCTTCATCTTTTAAGACCCAGGCCAGGGCCATCTGTGGAAGAGATTCCCCTCTTTCTTTTGCAATAGCATCCAGTTTTCTTGTCTTTTCAATTAACTCCTGTGTAATCTGTGAAGATTTTAAAAATCTTCCGTCTCTTGTGATTCTGCTGTCTTCCGGAATTCCATTCAGGTACTTTGTTGTCAGCGTGCCCTGAGCCAGCGGACTGAATGCTATAATGCCGCATCCTGCTTCCTCAGCGCTGCTTTTAACACCATCATCTTCAATTGTCCTGTCATATAAGGA
>QKDK01000079.1 GCA_003252135.1 Clostridia bacterium | reverse complement strand
TGTCTGCGTATGGCATTTTTTTATTAATAAACACTTATTATTTAGTAAAACCATTCACATAATCTTTTACAGTCTGAATCTGGTCACAGTATTATGTAAATGAACTGCAAGTTCAGCCAGAGACTCACTTGTTCTTGCGATTTCTCCGATCGATGACGACTGTTCTTCCATGGATGAAGTGACTTCTTCTGTAGACGCTGAGTTTTCTTCTGCTATGGCCGACAGATTCTCCATTGCAGCTACAATATCTTTTCTCATTTCATTCATCTGTATGCCAGTTTCGTTCAGCATGGCCACACCGCCATCCATTCGATTGATGGCTGTTTTGATTTCATCATAGTTCTCTTTATTCTTTTGTACACTGTCAGCCTGTTCCCTGATTGTTTCAGCCATCCTGGCGATCGTATCAACTGCTTCCTTGGAATTATCCAGCAATATCCGGATCGATGCATCGATTTCCTTCGTTGATGATGCTGATTGTTCCGCCAATTTTCGAATTTCTTCTGCCACAACAGCAAACCCTCGGCCGGCTTCTCCTGCTCTGGCTGCTTCAATAGCTGCATTCAATGCCAATAGATTTGTCTGATCAGCAATGGAAGCAATCATCTGGCTGGCATTTCCAATAAGTCTGGCACTCTCATCCGTTCTATTAATTACAGCCTGAACTTCGCTGCTTGCTTTTTTATTCTTTTCAGTCTGTCGGAATAAAAGCATAATGTCATCCATACCATGATCAACCACATCAGAAACTGCTCCGGCAATTTTATTCATATCCGCGAGCCGTCTTTGATCTTCTTCAATTCCTTCACCCAGTCCGTCCACCTTTTGTGCGCCAGTCTGTGTCAGTGATGCCTGATCAGCTGCTCCCTTGGCAATCTCTGTTACAGTTTCGGCGACTTCATCCATCATTTGCGCTGCCTGTTCAGTTGATGCGGTAAGCTCTTCTGATGAAGATGACATCTGCTCTGCAGAAGCTGCTATTTCTCTGACTATTCCATACAGATTATCTTTTATATTTTCTAAGGATAAAGCTAACTTTCCTATCTCATCTTTTCTTCTGGTATATTTATCCTCAATGCCTCCCGATATGTCAAGACTGGCGATTTCCATGGCAAATTTTGTTGTTCCAATAATCGGTGCCGCAATCGTGCTGCCAATAATTAAAACTGCAATTACAACAGAAAGTATTATGACTATCGAAAGTATAATGAGTTCACCGCGAAGCTTTGTAATATTCTTCAGAACATCGCTCTCAACTCCCACGATTGCCAGCTTCCAGCCTGTTTTCGATACTTTTCCGTAACCGGCCATCAATGTTGCCTGTTTCAGCGTGTATTCGCTGGCCCCTGTATCATTCTTAAGCATAATTGAGACTGCCTCTGCAGTTGATTCCATGGAACTGTCTGTTTCAGCTTCCTTGATGGGCGAAAACTGTGAAAGTACCTTTTCTTTGTCCGGGTGAGCAATGATAGTTCCCTGTTGGTTGATCATATAGCAGTAACCATTTTCTCCGTACCCCATATCTGCTACAATATCGCTCAAAAAATTACCGTTATGGCTGCCTACGAGTGCTCCTACAATACTATTATTCTGATATATCGGAACAGCAACCATAATGACTGGCTCACCGGTTACCGAACTGATCAGAACATCCGAAACAGCAGCACTCCCGCTTAAGGCAGATTTGATATACTCTCTTTCTGCCAGTTCTGCCGTATTTCCTTTATTATCTGTTCCATGCCCAGTCATATCTACGATAAGCATACTGTCAAATCCGGTTCCCTCAACCTGACTTGCCAGCAGATCAATCTGCTTTTCCAGATCCATACTTATGATCACTTCATTTCTCGCCAGCGTCTCAAGTATTGTTATCTGTTCATCCAGCCTGCTTTCTACGATTTTCACACCATCCTCGGCCATCGATGACATGGTAGCTTCTGCTTCGCTTTTCATTATACTTTGAGATGACACAATAGCCAATAAAGTAAAAGCTGCTGCTGCAGTAAAAATAATACCCGTAAAATAAATCATCAATTTCAATTTAATGCTTTTCATACCTGCCTCCAATTCTTAAGTTGGCCCCACTTGATCTTAAATTCTCTGTTTCTTAGTATCAAATACACATAATCATACCCTCACGCTTGTATATCGAAATAATCTTACAAATTAATCCATATACGAATGTACGTTTTTCTGTTGCTTTTTTTTGCTCACAAGGCACATAATACATCAAAAATTCTCCAATTACAACATGATTAGCAATATTTCAAGCCATACAAGCTGTTATTAATCACGATTTGTGTATTTACCAAATATCTCTATTCGTTTGTCACCCTTTGTACAAAACAAGTGTTCACGCAAAAAACATCCAGATAATTCCCGCAGGAATACTCTGAATGTCTTGGCTTCAATCTTATTCAATTTAAAATTAATATCATATTCATTCTTCTTATATAAAACACTATTATATAAAGCTGTTTTATCCCTTTACAGCTCCGGCAACCATACCTTTGATAATATGCTTGCTTAGGGTAAAGTAAAGAATGATGATCGGTGACATCGTTAACAGCATGGCCGCCATCTGTTTCGGATAATCGGAAGCAAACTGGCCCTTGAACTGTGTCATGGCAAGAGGTACTGTCTGAAGACTGACAGATTTTATCAAAACAAGAGCAAAGGAGAACTCATTCCAGCAGGCAAAAGACTGTATGATACCAACTGTAACGAGAATAGGTTTTGCAACAGGCAGAATAATTCTGAACAGTGTCCTTGTGAATGAACTTCCGTCAATAGCAGCTGCTTCTTCCAGTTCTACCGGAATGGATTTTATGAAACCTTCCACAAGAAAAACAGCAATCGGAAGACCAAATGCAACATACGGTATAATCAGGGTGAACCACTTATCGCTCAGGTTAAGGTTGCTGAATACAACATAGATCGGTATCAGCAGTGAATGAATCGGTATCAGCATACCCATAAGAAGCACAACATAGATCAGCCTGTTTCCACGGAACTTGATCCTTGCTAAGATATATCCCAGAACGTATCCGAACAAAACAATCATAAAGATTGAAAGCGCAGTCGTACGCAAACTGTTGAACATAGAGCTCCCAAGATGATAATCTGCATTAGCAAGTATTCTTTTGTAATTCTCAAGTGTAGGATCGGTCGGAAGAGATACAATATCAGCATTAAAAACTCTTTTTTCTTTCAGTGACGAATAGAACATCCATACCAGCGGAAATATACAGGATGCAGAGAACACAATCAACACCGCATTCATGAAGAAACCTGCTATGCCGCTTCTGACTCTTTCCCCTTTTGTTTTTCCGTAAACACGTTTACCCTTATTGTCAACAACAATATTTTCCTGTGCCATTATGCCACCCCCTTATCCTTTGACAGCCAGTTCGCCAGTACATTGGTCAATCCAATGACTGCAAGGCTGGTCACAAAGATACCAATGGATATAGCACAACCATATCCCATATCACCATTGTCGAACGATGTACGGTATCCATACAGAGCCATAACGATGGAATCATAACCCGGTCCGCCGTAGGTCATGGTATAGACATGGTCAAATACCTTCATATTACCGGCAATACATAAAGTTACACATACGATCAGCGTATTTTTGATCAAAGGCAGAATTATGTAAATAGCTCGTTGAAATGCTGACGCACCGTCAATTTCTGACACTTCAAATATCTCCTTATCAACCGATGCGATGGCAGATAAAATAATGACCATATAGTAACCGATGAACTGCCAGATCAACGGAATTGCTACCAGTGTCATAACAAGTTTACTGTCATTTAACCAGACAGGCAGTTCTCTTGTCGGAATATCCTGAACTTTAGAAATGACCCAGTTAATGATACCTCTTCTCTGGTCGAACACCATTGTCCAGATGAGTCCTATATAAACAGCCGAGATTGTACTCGGAAAAAATCCAAAGGTACGATGAAGTCCTTTCAGCTTTGTCAGCTTTGAGTTGATCAAAAGAACGACTATAAAAGCAAGGCCTATCTGACCAAAAATACACAGTATTACCAAATAAATATTATGTGTGAACGCAAGCCAGAATGTACTGTCCTTAATCAGGCTCGCATAATTATCTAATCCAATAAAAGTTTTCGCCGGACCGCTCTTCCAATAGAACAGACTGTAAAAGGCAGCTGCAACAAGCGGAACAAATACGGAGAACAAATATACACCCAGAGGAATGAACAGATAAGCAAAAATTACTCTCCCCTTTGGTTTGATAGAATTAAGCATTCTCTTTTCCTCCTTAAAATCACATAAACTCCACATTTTTATAAATCAGGTCCCGTCAGAATCACAATGACGGGACCCGAACTTAATCTTTGAATTATTTACCTAAATATGCTTCATATGCAGCTTCTGCATTTGCAGCAACATCTGCAGGTGTCATATCACCGTTCATCATTGTCTGAAGGTCAACATTCAATGTTCCCCAAACAGAACCGTCAACATAAGAGTCATAGATTTCACAAGCTGTTGTATCAACATAAGACCAGTTGTAGAAATCCTGTGTCCACTGATCAAATCCGCTAAGGTCAACATTAGCAACCTGTGTTAATCCGCCAAGTGCATAGTTGCTTGCAACATACTCAGCAAAATCAGGACCTGTCAATGTGTAAGCTAAATCAATAGCTGCAGCAAGTTTAGCCGGATCGTTAGCAACTTCAGCATTGATTGCAACTGCGTAACCAAGACCGATGTTCTGTGTGTTGTAACTTGCTGTAGCACCATCTGGCTGAGGAAGAACAGCAAATTTTGTGTTATTGTAAAGATCTGTTCCAGCAAGTGAAGCCTTGATATAGGAAACATCCCAGTTACCGCCGATGAATGCTGCTGCGCTTCCATCAATATAGTACTCTCTTGCTGTTTCATTTGTTACTGTGTTGTAATCTGCATTGAAGATACCTGATAAGAAGATATCCTGTGTTGCCTGTAATGCTGCTACGAATTCAGGATCTGTGAATTTAGCACCAGTTCCTTCGATGATTGATTTTGTCCAGTCAGCGCCGGTGAATCTGTCACCAAGTGTTGAAAGGAAGCATGAGTTTGCCTGCCACTGACCACCATTACCAAATGCAATTGTGTCCATGCCAAGTCCTGCAAAGTAATCACTAGCTGCAAAAACTTCTTCCCATGTCTCAGGGAATGTGTCATATCCAGCTTCTGCCCAAGCAGCAGAATCATAAACTACAGCAGTACAGGTACCGCCTGTTAATGCAGGAAGACCATAGATTTTTCCATCAGCTGTGAAAGGATAGAACAATGCGTTGTTGTACTGAGCTGCATAAGGTGAATCTGCAATAATCTGTGTCATATCAAGGATAAGTCCCTGGCTAGCCCATGATTTTGTATTCATACCCTGTAACAGAAATACATCAGGAAGTTCATTAGCGCCGGCAAGTGTTGCGATCTGTGTTTTGTACTCGTCGTTTGCTAAGATATTCTGGTTTAATGTAACAGTAGGATTTGCAGCTGCCCATTCAGCAATAACTGTACGGAATCCATCAGATCCACCATTTCCCTGGCTCTCTTCACTTGTAGAGAAATGCATAAGATCAATAGTTACTG
>QKDK01000397.1 GCA_003252135.1 Clostridia bacterium | reverse complement strand
ACGGACAAGCTATGACAAGAACAGCGATACTTACTGATAAAGCAAAGGAAAAAGCAGCCCCGGATATCAGCCAGATTACAAAAGCAATGATCGAAATACCGATTACGATCGGAACAAAGATTCCGCTGATTTTATCTGCCAGTTTTGCAATCGGTGCCTTTGATGACGCTGCTTCCTCAACAAGTTCAATAATTCTGGCAAGGGTTGTATCTTCGCCGACCTGCTCTGCTCTGACTTTCAAGAAACCGGCTCGATTCATGGATGCAGTTATTACTCTGTCTCCTTGCAGTTTGTCCACGGGAACCGACTCACCGGTAATTGCAGATTCGTCCATGGCTGCATCGCCTTCCAGTATAATACCATCGACTGGAACTGCTTCGCCGGAACGGATAATGACAATGTCCCCTTTCTGAACCTCATCGATGGGTATTCTGACTTCTGTCGCTCCCCGCAGTACATTGGCTGTTTTGGGAGCCATATTAACCAGTTTCTTAATCGCATCTGTTGTCTTTCCTTTGGCTCTTGCCTCAAAATATTTACCAAGCGTGATCAATGTCAGTATCGTACCGGCGGATTCAAAATATAATTCTTCTTTATATATGCTGATGCCTGCTAAATCCCCCTGGCCGGCTGCAATTCCTATCTTGTATAAGGCAATTATGCTGTATACAACAGCAGCGGTCGAACCAAGTGCAATCAGAGAATCCATATTGGGAGAAAAATGAAACAGTGTTTTAAAACCTGTCTGATAATACTTTCTATTTACATATAAAATCGGTAAAAGAAGAAACAGCTGCGTCACGGCAAATGTCACTGCACTTTCACTGCTGTAGAATGCTTTCATTAAAAACACAGGCATATCAAATGACAGCCAGTGATGAAACATCGGCAGCATCGCAAGTGTCATAAGCGGTACTAAAAAACAGAAAGATACCGTCAGCCGATATTTCATTTCTTTAAAGGGCTCTGTTCCCTCTGTAGTACTTTGCTCACTTTCTGCTTTCTTTTTTTTATTTGTTTTCATGGCAGCATGATATCCTGCATACTCCACTGCTTTTACAATACTTTCAGCGTTTGTCAGTGATTCCTCATAAGTTACAGCCATACTGTTCGTCAGCAGATTCACATTAACTTCCTTCACACCTTCGAGCTTTGCCACACTCTTGTTGACAGCCGCAGAACAGGCAGCACATGTCATGCCGGTAACATCAAATTTTTGCTCCATAATATCCTCATTTCTATCCTTCTGTGGTGGCCGAATAACAGGCCTATGCCCAGACAGCACAGTTCATTCCGTTGTGTTACTACACCCCGGGTGGGGTGTAACTTTAAAATACATCTTTTTTAAATTTTTGTCAAGTATGTCATGAACACTTTCAAACATGATGCGCCTTTTGGCATCACAAATAAGAAGTGTGAAAGTGCTTTTCTTTTATACTTCTTATTGCTGACAATACGTAACGCCCCGCTAGTATCATGATGGCAAAATACCTTTTGACCCCAACATCGTAACATGCTAAAATTGTTAAAACGATTGCTGATTTGAAATATTTACAAGTACTGCAGGGAGGTACTCACATGAAAAAAACCAGTTCAGTTAAAAAATCTCAGTTCATCTGGCGTATTGTTATATCTATCGTCGGTGCTGCCATGATTCTGCTTGCTCTTAGAAACATAAGTCTTTATTATTTTGGTGAACAGACAATTGCCAGTATCTCTGTATCAAGACGCGGCGGCTCAAGTGACAGCTCTGTCTCTTCGAACCGATATGAATGGTCAGTCGATTATTCCTTTATGGATTCAGATGGAAATCCGCATAACGGACATACGACTGTCAGAGGAAGTGACACATCAGCTGGCAGCATCTCATCATCTGTTTATTATTTTCCCTTTGCTCCTTATCTCAATGCTCTGTCCAAAGATGCCAGTCCTTCTGTCGGACAGCCCATTCTGATCGGTCTTGGTATTTTTCTGATTTTTGTAATGAACAAAAAAAAGAAACATCCGCACCGTGCAGCCAGAAAAAGTTCTAAGCCAGGCAGTCCGGATGTTCCATAAGTTAACTGGCCGCAGGACCAGGTCTGTATAAGTTACATTTCTGTTTGTTCAAGATAAACATTCATATCATCGATCAATGCTTCAATATCAAGTCCATGTACCATACAGGCTTCTTCCAGGGTCTCACTTCTTGCTGAAGGACAACCAAGGCAGTGCATACCTGATTCCATCAGGATAGAGGCCAGTTCAGGATCAATTTTCAGAGCCTGCTGTATTGTCATCGTCTCGTCAACCTGTTTCATATCTATAACCTCCTTTACCATCTGGTATGTATTATATTATTCTTACATTTAGTATCCTATCACATCAACAGATGATATGTTGTAGCTGTGGCAACATTTTGACTATGCTTTTGTTCACTTATGGAAGAATACAGTTGTATAGACATGAACCTTCCGTACTGTTGTTTCTTTTGCTGCTGCTTGTTTCACTACTGTTTCTTCCATTATTGTTTCTTCCGCTGCTTCCTCTGCTGTTTCTTCCAGTGTCCTGATTTAACCGGGAAGTGCTATCGCAGTTATTACAGCCGCTCGACCGGTTCAGTGCTTCCAGATGCCTTACGGAAGCATCTTTCAGATATTCAAATACCTGTGCGATGTCATCCTGCGGATTTTGAGATAACAAGTTCTCATACAACGCAATGCTTTCTGTTTCAGCAGTGATGCCAAGTGAATATGCTTCTTCAAGTGAAGCAGGGGCTGCAGGAAGCTCCTGGCTCATTTCCGGAATTACGATTCCATACGCAGTAAACAGCTGTTCTAATGCATTGATATGATTTTCTTCTGCAGCCAGCAGGTTTATAAATGGCCTGCTTTCTCCATATGCATTTACTATGGCTGAATACTCATAATATGCCGCATATTCATCCTCCAGCGCAAGAATCAGCATCTCTTCTGTTGTCAGCTGGTCCGTTGTCAGTTCCTGTGTATCTGCAGCATATGCATTTTTGCTGCCCATTATACCAACTACGATTAATACTACCGCTAAAATTCCAAAACCTTTCATTATTCTTTTCTTCATGCTCTGCATCTCCTTTTCATTATTTTCCATTGGAACAGATTCGTTTCATAAATTTGTTCTGTCCATAAAAACAGTATGGAGCAGCAGCTTGTTGACTTTTCACTGCGCATTTTCAACTGTTTTTGTTACAACTTCATCATAATCTGCATATTTGATAGAAGTTTGATGGAAATCAAAAAGATTTATGAGAGTTCTTTTGTAAGGTGAACCAGAAGGTCGTTCCGTTTTCAGGTTCACTGTGAACACTGAATATAGATTTATGCAGTTCCAGAATTTCTTTTACAATTGCAAGCCCCAGGCCGGTTCCTGAATCACTTTTGGATTTTTCTCCCCGGTAATACCGGTCAAAAATGTGCGGCAATTCTTCTTTATCGATCCCTTTGCCATTATCCTTTACTTCAAAGATCATAACATCCTTTTTTTCAGCAATAACAAGCCGGACAATTATCCCATCTCCTGCATGTATAAATGCATTATCGATCAGATTGATGAATACCTGAAGTATTCTCCTGGCATCACATTTTACAGTACAATCCTCAAGCCCTTCTGCATTGACAGTCAGTCTGCCTTCTGAAACTTTGTTCTCATAATGCTCATATATTGAAAACAGCAGCTGACTCACAGTGACCTGTTCAATTTCAAGCAAGGATGCTTTCGTTTTCAACTGTGATAAATCAAGTATTTCATCGACAAGTCTGCTCAGTCTGTCAGTCTCATTTACAATGATGTCAAGCTGTCTGTCTCTTTTTATCTTGTCTTCACCCGTAACATCCAGCAGCGTTTCAGCGTATCCGCGAATCAGGGTGAGCGGTGTCCTTAATTCATGAGAGACATTAGCAATCAGCTCCTTTTGAAGCTGTTCATTCCTTGACAGCGCCGCACCCATCTCATTCATCTGGGCCGCAAGCACACCCAGTTCGTCACTGCGCTTCATGGTAATGCGGGTATCGAACTGTCCCTCCTGATAAGCCTTAGCTGCATTTTTAATTTCAAGAACTGGTTTTGTGAAATTCTTTGAAAGAAAATAAGACAGAATCGCTGCGATCAGCAGAAGAATACCTGATATCATGAGCAGCTGCTGCTTCAGTATGACTGCAGTTTCCTTCAGGGATGCCTTAGGGTACATAACCACAAGAACACCTGATACGCTATTATCTTTTTCAATCGGAACTGAACTCATAATATAGTAAATATTCCAGCGCTGGTGCTTTATCTCCTGTATCAGCGAACTATGGTCAACCGCTGATACATATGCTTTTTCATAAGCTTCTTTCTGCAGTCCAGGCATGCTTCCTGACGCTGCGTCAACCTGATACAAAACAGTCATGCTATCTGACAGAACAGTTATACTGACCTGCTTTTCATAGGCAAATGCGTTCAGCTCATCCTGAAAAGACTCTGAAATCTGTAATTCGTCTGCATTGAAATTATCAGTGATCTCCTCCGCCAGCACATATTCTTGTTTCAGAATACGATTCATGATCATCTGTTCATAAAACTGATCAAGAAATACGACCTGAAATAACCATAGAAACAAGAGGACGCTTCCTGCCAACAGCATCATCACAAGCCAAAGCTTTGCACGTATACTTTTCATGTCATACCCTCCGCTTCAAATTTATATCCAATGCCCCATACTGTAACAATCCAGTTTCTATCCTGTGCCAGACTCTCTCTCAGCATTTTTATATGTGTATCTACTGTCCTGACATCACCGATAAAATCATAACCCCATACCTGATTCAGAAGCTGTTCTCTTGAAAATACTTTTTTCGGATGATTGAACAGGAAAACAAGCAAGTCATATTCTTTAGGTGTCATGGGACATGGTATTCCGCTTTTTATAACACTCCTTGCATCAAAATTGATGGTCAGATCGCCAGCTGTTCCTGTATTTTCTTTTTGTTGATCAGTTTTTTTGTTTCTGCTTCGAGCCATAATTGCTTTGATTCTGGCCAGAAGCTCCTTCGGACTGAATGGTTTGACCATATAATCGTCTATACCAAGCTCAAACCCAAAAAGCTTATCATACTCTTCACCTCTTGCTGTAAGCAGGATTATCGGCACTTCTGACTTCGCTCGTATTTCTCTGCAGACCTTCCACCCATCAAGCTTTGGCAGCATAACATCAAGAATAACAAAGGATATATCATGATTCATGAACTTGTTCAATGCATCTGCTCCGTCTACTGCTTCGATTACTTCATACCCTTCCAATAAGATATATTCCTTTATTATTTCCCGGATCCCCTGTTCATCATCCACCACTAAAAAAGTAATCTTATTCATAGACGCTCCAATCTGCGCTTACTGCGCATGCAAGTCCAGACAAGCTAGTCAGCAGCCTGTATCATCCTGATTCAAATGCAACTGTATCTGACTGATTCGGTTTGTTATAATGAATTTTCTGTTATTTTTAATATTGAACAATTGAACAAAATCGCTAACGCGATGGCTGTCCAACGTTGTGTTTACCACTAAGTTTTACATTTAATAAAAAATAGTAGCAGGTTTTAAATATATGTTTTATTGTTAAGTTACCCCTAACCAACAATGAACACTATAGAAAAAATCTACTACTATGCTCATTTTATCATGTTTTTCTGAACCCAACAATTATATATTTCATTCTTTATCTGCAAGACCACCTCCTGTTGAATGATAGTCACCCATCATTCTTTAATCAAAAGGAGGATTCTTTCTTATGCAAAAATACATAAACCACTTTAATCAGATGATTTCCCTCAGGGGTCTAACTGATCATACCCTGAAATCTTACGCCAGTTATCTTGGCTCTTATCTGGATTACCTTTCTGAACATCTTCGCAAACTTCCGGAGGATGTTTCCTGGGATGAACTCAGAGTCTACATTCTCTACCTGAAGGATGTAAAAAGACTCAATCCAAGATCAATTAATGCCCATATCTCACAACTCAGATTCTTTTATCTTTATGTCCTTCACAAACCATGGGACAGATATCAGATACCATTTCTTAAGTTTGATACCTTTCTTCCGGAGATAATTTCACAGGAAGAAGTCCATCATTTCATTGATACCATACCTAATCTCAAACATAAGGCAATGATTGCCCTCCTTTATTCATCAGGGCTCAGGGTAGGCGAGGTCTGTCAGCTGAAATACCATGATATAAACAGGAAGAACATGACGATCCACGTCACTCACGGGAAGAATCGATCAGACCGTTACGCCATACTTTCCACCAAAGCACTGGCTATTCTGACCAGCTACTGGTATGAGTTTGGTAAACCAACGGATTGGCTTTTCCCAAGCAGGAACAATTCAAAAAAACCTGTTGTATCGTTTACGGTATCTGAATTTATCATGGCCCATGAAAAACGTCTCGGCTGGGAACACAGGATCTCCTGCCACACCTTCCGTCATTGTTTCGGTACCCATCTTTACGAGAACGGGGCTGATCTGCTGACCATAAAGAATCTGTTGGGTCATAAGTCTCTGAATTCCAGTACCATCTATGTCCATCTGGGCAGCCATGGAAAAAATGCCCCTGTCAGTCCTTTTGATCTTGGTGGCTACCATGAATAGTACAATACAGGAGATATTTCATTGCTTCTATCAGCCTTACTGCGACATATACGGTACCGGTGCGGAGCTGGATAAAGTGGCAAATGCCATCATGAACTGCAAAACAGGCGCTTTGGGATATAACGTAAGTATCTGTGATGATTGCGGACACGTTGATGTCCACAATAATTCCTGCCGTAACAGAAACTGCCCGAACTGCCAGGCTATACCAAAAGAGCTGTGGGTGGATGCCCGTAAGGCTGAGGTTGTAGAAACACCTTATTTTCACGTGATATTCACTGTGCCTTCGGAACTGAATTCATTATTCCTGTCAAACCGGAAGACCATGTACTCCTTGTTTCACTCCTGCGTAGCCCAGACACTCTTGGAATTGTCTGCGGACAATAGATATCTTGGTGCAAAGACAGGCTCCATACAGGTGCTTCATACCTGGGGACAGAAACTGGATTTTCATCCTCATATCCATTGCATTGTCATGGGCGGCGGCCTGACGCCACTGCATGATTTTAAATCCTGTTCATCCGGGTTTTTCATTCCGGTAAAGGTTTTGTCAAAAAAGTTCCGCGGTAAGTTCCTTGGCAATCTTCGCCGCCTATATGACGACAAGCAGCTTTTATTCTCCTCCGGAATGCAGTTTCTTAATAATTCCTACGAGTGGAATGCATACATAAACTCACTGTACCAAAAGGGGTGGATCCCTTTCATAAAGGAGACCTTCAATGGAGCAGGTAATGCCATTGAATACCTTGGCAGGTACACACACCGTATCGCCATCAGCAACAGCAGAATTCTTAACGTTACCGATACCCATGTGACATTTTCTGCAAAGGATTACAAGAATAATTCGAAGAGTGAAATTACTCTTGAGGGGGTTGAATTCATACGCCGATTTCTTATGCACGTGCTTCCGAAGGGATTTGTTAAAATCCGAAACTATGGACTTCTCAGCAACCGCATGAAGAAGAAACAACTCAGGATCATCCGGAAGAAGCTTGCAATGAAGGAATACAATGCAAAGCTGCGTGGACTAAAAATGAATGAACTCATTCTTACCCTTTACGGTATTGACGTAAATATATGTCCTTGCTGTAAAAGCAGCAATTATCACATGAGGGAACGGTATCACCGACGGATTTAGGTTTCTTACCTGATATTTTTTTCGAGCCATCCATAGGATGGTTTATTCGTCGTGCAAAAATGTATTATAACAACCCCGGAGAAAGAATTTATGCATCATAAGGATGCTTTAAAGGAGTAAAAAAAATATTTTTATAACAGGAAGAAAAGAATTGAAATCCCATAGGCACCAACAAAGATCCGCGACTATTGTTCAATTGGAAAGAATCACATTTAGAATCTTAGAAAAGCAGGTAGACTACAACCTGTTTTTCTAAACTCCTAAACCTGATACTTTCCTAAGTCAT
>QKDK01000034.1 GCA_003252135.1 Clostridia bacterium | reverse complement strand
AAGTTTGATAAAATTGAAGTAGACTCTGAAATAAAAAGACAGAATGCTTTTGGCGGTGTCGCAGAGGTAACAGAGGAGTATGCCATCAGTCAGGCCGAAAGTGAAGAGGATAATACATATCTTACATATAATGCGGTTACAGAAAGCGTTCTTGATGCGGAGGAATGCATGGCATTTCAGGTACTTGAGACAGTACTGCTTTCTGCACCAGGTGCACCGTTAAAACAGGCACTGCTTGATGCCGGTATCGGTAAGGATATCCTGAGCAGTTATGGTACTCACTTCTTACAGCCTTACCTTTCTATTATTGCTAAAAATGCGAATGCTGATGAAATGGATACATTTAAAAAAGTGATCCATGATACGCTGGCTGATCTCGTAAAGAATGGTTTGAATCAGCAGTCGGTTCTGGCGGCGATCAATACTCAGGAGTTCTCATATCGGGAAGCTGATTTTGGCAGTTATCCAAAGGGCCTGATCTATGGTATACAATGCATGAGCGGATGGCTGTATGATGACGCAGAAGCATTTTTATATATGGAGGGCAATAAATACTTCGAGAGCCTGAAAAACAAAAGCAAAACAGGATATTTTGAAGCACTGATTCAAAAATATCTCCTGTCATCACAGCATTTACTGTATTATACCATGGTTCCAAAGAAAGGGTTAAATACTGTAAAAGAGCAGGAATTAAAAACAAGACTGGAAACATTGAAAAAGACCTTTTCAGAAGATGAAATAAATGAGCTGATTGCAAAAAAACATATGCTCAAAAGCTTTCAGGAAACTGAAGATACAGAAGAAGCACTAGCTTCCATACCGGTTCTTTTGAGATCTGATATTAAAAGCAAGGCTGTTGGTTTTAATAATCAGGAAGAAAATATGAATGGAATTCCGGTTGTGTTCCATGAAGAGAATACAAACAAAATAGCATATGTAAAACTGATGTTTGACCTGCCAAGAATTGAAGCTTCCATGCTTCCTTACCTAGGGATACTGACCACTGTTCTGGGATATATTGATACCACGAGCCATTCACTGCTGGAGCTGTCAAATGAGATCAATTGTCACACGGGAGGCATCAGTACTCTGATAAGAAGCTTTCCTAAAAAGAATAATACCGACAGCTACAGACCTATGCTGTGTTTTGATACCAAGCTTTTATACACTGAGTTTGAGTCTATGTTTGCCCTATGCGCAGAAATCATTCTGGAATCGAAGCTTTCTGACACAAAACGTCTGAATGAAATTCTGCAGGAGATAAAATCACGTCTTCAGATGCGAATAAATTCAAGCGGTCATGCTGTGACCATTGGAAGAGCCAGGTCTTACTATTCACAAAGTGCTTATTTTACTGAGGCTACAGAGGGAATACAGTATTTTGAGACAGTGAAAGATCTATGTGAGAATTTTGATACAAAGAAGGATGTACTGGTCGAAAATCTGTCTGGCTTAATGGAACAGATATTTACAAAAGAAAATTTGATGATCAGTATTACGTCAGATTCTGATGGATATAAAATCATGTCCGAAAAACTGCCCGATTTTATTTGTAAAATTAGAAAGGCAGAGGTTTTGAACAACAGTGTTCCTGAAGTATATCATATTGTAAGAAAGAATGAAGGTTTTACTTATGGAGGACAGGTGCAGTATGTATCACGTGCAGGAAACTACTGTAAGGCTGGGTTCGAGCAAAACGGAGCCCTGCGCGTCCTTGGCAATATCCTTGGCAGTGAATATATGTACAGCCAGGTCAGAGTAAAGGGCGGTGCCTACGGTGGAATGTGCAACTTTTCTTCGCTGACAGGAGAGGCTTACTTTACTTCTTACAGAGATCCGCATCTTAAGCAGACAGATGAGGTATATGCAAAAGCATATGAATATGTCGCATCCTTTGAAGCAACAGAAGCTGAGATGACAAAATACATCATCGGTACGATGAGTTCAGTTGATACGCCGCTCACACCATCACAAAAAGGTGCAAGATCTTTGTCTGCATACATGAATGGATTGACAATGGAAGAAGTACAGAAGGAACGAGATGAAATTCTGCAGGCCGATGCAAAGACCATTAAAAGTTTTTCAGCACTTGTAAAAGCAATCTATGATGCAGATTATCTTTGTGTACTCGGTAATGAAACTAAAATCAATGAGCATAAGGATATGTTCATGGAAGTTAAAGCAATTCTTTAAAATAAAGCAGAGTAAGCAGATGATAAGCCTTAATAGAGGCAGAATGAGAGAGTAAAATGCAGAATGAAAAGTATAGATCTGGCTTTGCGACCCTGATTGGCAGGCCAAATGTAGGAAAATCCACATTGATGAACCATCTGATCGGGCAGAAAATAGCGATTACATCTAAAAAACCGCAGACAACAAGAAACCGTATACAGACAGTATATACTGAGGACAGAGGGCAGATCGTATTTCTTGATACCCCTGGTATTCATAAAGCAAAAAACAAACTTGGTGAATTTATGGTCAATGCAGCACAGGATGCACTAAGAGAAGTTGACGTCATTCTCTGGCTGGTAGAACCCTCTAAGTTCATCGGAGAAGGGGACCGCCTGATTGCGGAACAGCTTGGGAAAAGCAATACACCGGTAATTCTGGTAATCAACAAAATTGATACAGTCAAAAAAGAAGAAATTCTGACCTGTATCAATGCATATAAAGATATCCTGCAGTTTGTTGATATTGTACCGGTTTCAGCGTTAAAAGGTGAAAATCAGAAAGTGCTGCTTGATGTGATATTCCGCAATCTGCCGGAAGGCCCTATGTACTTTGATGAAGATACCATTACGGACCAGCCGGAAAGACAGATCGTCGCAGAAATGATCCGTGAAAAAGCGCTTCGCCTTTTAGGAGATGAGATCCCTCATGGAATTGCAGTCGTCATTGATCGTATGAAGGAACGTACAGAAGGCTCTATGATGGATATTGATGCTACCATTATCTGTGAGAGAGATTCTCATAAAGGAATAATCATTGGTAAAAAAGGAGCTATGCTGAAGAACATCGGAACCAGGGCAAGAGAAGATATCGAAGGTCTGTTGAATGTACATGTGAATCTTAAACTTTTTGTCAAAGTAAAAAAAGACTGGCGTGACAGTGATATCCTGATTAAAAATTACGGGTATGATAATAAAGAGCAGTAGGTGAGATTAATTCCATGTAGATATCAACAGTTTCATCAGTATCAACAGCTTCATGAAATAAGCAGTTCATGAATATAAGCAGTTCATGAATATAAGCAGTTCATGAATATAAGCAATTCATGAATATAAGCACTTTATGATTGAAAGAGAGCATGACATGAGAGATTCAGTAAAGGTTTTAGGCATGGTTCTTTCTGCCATGCCGATGGGAGAATATGATAAAAGGCTGCTGGTGCTGACCAGGGAAAGAGGAAAGATATCAGTCTTTGCCAAAGGAGCAAGAAAACCAAACAGTGTATTGCTTGCCTGCAGTCAGCCCTTTACCTTTGGGACCTTTGAGGTATATGAAGGAAAGAATGCCTATACTTTACTAGGTGCTGAGATCAGTAATTACTTTCAGGAACTTCGTCTTGATCTTTCAATGATTTCATATGGGCTTTATTTTTGTGAATTTGCTGATTACTACTCAAGAGAAAATGTTGATGAGACGGATACCTTAAAGCTTTTATACCAGACACTTCGTGTCCTAGCCGGTAATAGGCTCCCGTTATTACAGATTCGGGCAGTTTATGAACTAAAAATGATCGTTCTGAACGGAGAAGGACCACAGGTATATGAATGCCAGAATTGTGGTGAGAAGGAAGGTATATTAAGCTTCAGCCTGAAAAAAGCAGGTATGCTCTGCGACAACTGCATAGAAAAGGATTCGTATGCTTTTCGTGTGAACACTTCAACATTATATGCAATGCAATACATAACATCATCATCTGTTGAAAAGCTTTTTTCTTTTTCCCTGACAGAGGACATATTGCAGGAACTGGCCGGTATTGTGACAAGATATCGGAAGGCTTATGTGGAACATACAATGAAGTCAGAGGATATGCTGCAGCAGCTGGAGAAGGGGTTCTTGAACGAATGACTCCGTTATCGATGGAATTGAATATGAATTATGTAAAATTCTTTTATAATGCAAAGAAATTTAGAAAAAACATCTTGAAAAATGCTGTAAATACAGTTACAATACTAATCGTCCCTATACTCGGATGAGATTTTGTCATGCTTATTTACAGGCAGATAAATGATTTGGGAATTCATTTCAGAAAACGCACCTGCTTTTATACTTCAGGTAAGGTGCCTTTGATTGAAATAGAGGAGTCTGATACGTACAGAAGGTGAGGAAAGTCAATGGAAAAGACGATGGAGAAGATTGTCGCTTTAGCTAAGGCAAGAGGTTTTGTTTACCCGGGTTCAGAGATTTATGGTGGATTGGCTAACACATGGGATTACGGAAATCTTGGTGTTGAGCTGAAAAACAATGTTAAAAAAGCATGGTGGTCAAAATTTATCCAGGAGAATCCGTATAATGTCGGTGTGGATTGCGCAATTCTCATGAATCCGCAGACATGGGTGGCATCAGGTCATCTTGGCAGCTTTTCTGATCCTCTGATGGATTGCAAGGAATGTCATGAAAGATTCCGTGCAGATAAACTGATCGAAGATTTTGCAGCAGAAAAGGGTATTACGCTGGAAGGCTCCGTTGATGCATGGCCACAGGAAGAGATGAAGAGCTTCATCGAAAAACATCAGATTCCTTGTCCTACCTGCGGCAAGCATAATTTTACTGACATCCGTCAGTTCAATCTTATGTTCAAAACATTCCAGGGTGTAACTGAAGACGCAAAGAATACAGTATATTTACGTCCTGAAACAGCACAGGGTATTTTTGTAAACTTTAAGAATGTACAGAGAACCTCAAGAAAGAAGGTTCCATTTGGTATAGGCCAGATCGGTAAATCCTTCCGTAATGAGATCACACCTGGTAACTTTACCTTCCGTACAAGAGAATTTGAACAGATGGAGCTGGAGTTCTTCTGCGAACCGGATACTGATCTTGAATGGTTCGCATACTGGAAGGAATTTTGCATCAACTGGTTAAAAGCACTTGGCATGAAAGAAGATGATATGCGTGTTCGTGATCATGAGGCAGCTGAGCTTTCCTTCTATTCTAAAGCAACCACAGATATAGAATTCCTGTTCCCATTCGGATGGGGCGAGCTCTGGGGTATTGCAGACCGTACAGATTATGACTTAACACAGCATCAGAATGTATCCAAAGAAGATTTAAGCTACTTTGATGATGAGAAAGCAGCAAGATATATTCCGTATGTTATTGAACCTTCTCTTGGAGCAGACAGAGTTACACTTGCTTTCCTTTGCGGAGCTTATGATGAAGAAGAGATTGCAGAAGGAGATGTAAGAACTGTATTACGTTTTCATCCTGCCCTTGCTCCTGTAAAGATCGGAGTGCTTCCTTTGTCCAAAAAGCTTTCAGAAGGTGCAGAAAAAGTCTATAAGAAGCTGACAAAATGGTATAACTGTGAGTTCGATGACCGCGGCAACATCGGTAAGAGATACAGAAGACAGGATGAGATCGGAACACCGTTCTGCATCACCTATGATTTTGAATCAGAAAATGATGGCGCTGTCACAGTCAGAGACCGTGATTCTATGCAACAAGAAAGAATAAAGATAGAAGATTTGAAACAATATTATGAA
>QKDK01000384.1 GCA_003252135.1 Clostridia bacterium | reverse complement strand
GTCAGCAGGTACGAACTGACCAAACGAGAAGAGATGATCCTTATATTACTGATGGAAGGAAAGGACAACGAAGAAATCTGCAGCGATCTTGTTATTACTTCTAACACGCTGAAAAAGCACATACTAAATATATATCGGAAAATAGGAATAAATAATAGGGTACAGATGTTTAAAATGATTAAAGAAAAGGGATAATTTACTTATTTCAAGGAGATGAATACTTAAATATAAGTATATAAATTCCAATTTATGTGTATTGCAAAATAATCTTTCTAGGTTTATATTGATTTTATCAAAAAGGCAATGGAGCTGTTGAAAAGCTTCACTGCCTTTTTTGCTTTTTATGACAAAGAATTATAATCATCAATTTATTTGAAAATTGCTGTCAGCAATAGAATGGAGGTATTGTTATGAAAGAACTGGTCATGATCATTCGTCCGGAGGCACTGGAAACTGTAAAAGGAATATTGGATGATATAGGCAGTGCCGGTATGACAATTTCAAGCGTAATGGGTTGTGGTGTACAAAGAGGTTTAAATGAAGAAGGTATCAATCAGATCAAAGGGTTTAAGACCAATATCAATCTTCTGCCAAAAATCAGAGTAGAGGTCGTTGTAGATGACAAAAAAGTTGAGGACATCATTACAGAGGTCAGAGCCAAAATAGTAACCGGACGTGTGGGTGATGGCAAGATATTTATAAGGAATATTGAAGACGCGGTAAGAATCCGTACCGGGGAAAGAGGAAATAAAGCATTATAGGAAAACGAGGTGAAGCTGTATGTCTGGAGATAAGAAAGTAATTGTTGAAATTAAAAATATCAATAAATTTTATGGCAGCACGAACCAGGTCGTAAAAGATCTGAACCTGGAGATATATGAAGGGGAGTTCCTGACACTTCTGGGCCCTTCCGGATGCGGTAAAACTACTACATTAAGGATGATTGCAGGATTTGAGGAACCAACATCCGGATCAATTCTTATTGAAGGACAGAACATTGAAAATAAAGAACCTTTCGAAAGAAATATAAATACGGTATTTCAAAGTTATGCATTATTCCCGCATATGACAATTTACGACAATATTGCTTACGGACTTAAAATGAAAAAAGCAAAAAAGGATGTTATCAGAACCAGAGTCATGGAAATGTTAGAGCTTGTTCAGCTCGGTGGTTTTGAAAAGAGATATCCTTCTCAGCTTTCAGGTGGTCAGAAGCAGAGAGTAGCCATAGCAAGAGCACTGATCAACCAGCCAAGAGTCCTTCTGCTGGACGAGCCGTTGGGGGCACTTGACCTGAAGCTGAGAAAGCAGATGCAGCTGGAATTAAAACGCCTTCAGAGAAAACTGAACATTACATTTATTTACGTGACCCATGACCAGGAAGAAGCTTTATCCATGAGCGACAGAATTGCCATCCTTTATAACGGGGTTTTGGAGCAGGTGGCTCAGCCATGGGAGATTTACGAAAAACCTGCAACAAAATTTGTAGCAACGTTTATCGGAGAAACGAATCTGTTCGAAGGGTATGTAAGTGAGATCAAAGACAATGAAGTTACAGCAGTAATTGAATCGGGTATCATTCAGGGAGAAGGAGATACGTTTGAACTGAATGAAATGATTGCTGTCTCTGTCCGTCCGGAGCGAATGAAATATTCCCTGTCACCAGTGGAAGGTTTTCATCTGGAAGGTGTGGTGAAGGAGCAGGTCTATGTCGGTTCTATTCTAAAAACAATAGTAATGATCGGCAACGGCAATGAGATCAGAATTGAACGGCTTGCCGGTGAGTCACTTCCTGCAGAAGGAACCGTGTATCTGTATTGGGAGTCCAAAGATGCCAAGCTGATTCATACAGCAGATCATGTATTCTATCAGGCAATTGAAAATATTCAGATGGGGAGGGAAGAACCTGTATGAATAAAAGAAAATTGAAATCGACAGTAATACCTTCTTCCATTATGATCGGACCGGTCGTTCTATGGCTTGCTTTTTTCATTGTGATTCCGCTTTTATATGTTTTTATCATGAGCTTTTGCAGTATTGATGAATATTATAATGTTGTGTTCAAATTCACCTTTACCAATTATAAAGGTCTTTTGAACAGTAATTATCTTTATGTCTACGCCCAGTCGTTAGTGATCGCATTCATAACAACTGCAGCCTGTATATTACTGGCGTATCCATTTTCTTTTCTGATCGCCAGAACGAAAAGCAAAAAGAAAACACTGCTCTATATGCTGGTAATCATTCCTTTCTGGACCAATTCACTGATCCGTATTTATGGATGGAGAACCTTTCTTGGAACAAATGGCTGGCTGAATAATCTGCTGCAGGCAACACACATAACGAATCATGCCATAGAGTTTCTGTATAATAAAGGAACAACCATTTTCGGTATGGTCTACTGCCTGTTTCCCTTTATGGTACTTCCGCTTTATACTGCCATTGAAAAGCTGGACGGGAGCCTTTTAGAAGCTTCCTCAGATCTTGGCGGCAGAAAAGCACAGACATTTATACATGTTGTTCTGCCTCTGACTGCAAGCGGTATATTTTCTGGTTCCATTATGGTCTTTATACCGACACTGGGGTATTTCTTTGTATCTAATATTCTTGGCGGAGGAAATTCAGATGTAATCGGTAATCTGATCCAGCGCCAGTTCCAGAGCGGTAATAACTGGCCGCTCGGTGCGGCATTATCCATTGTACTGATCATCATAACTCTGCTGCTTGTAAAACTGTATCAGAAATGCGGCGGCGATATAGAAAATCTTGGTGTTTAGAAAGGAGGACATGGCATGAAACAAAAAATGAAAAAAAATTCTTATGGTGTCGTGGGTAAGATTTATTGTTCCCTGATCTATGCATTCCTCTTTTTGCCGATAGTCGTTATTGTAGTGAACTCTTTTAATGCTACAACATCGAAACCGTATCTGTCATGGAAAGGTTTTACATTTGACTGGTATCTGAAGTTATTCGAAAATGAAGAATTACTGCAGTCATTTCAGAATACGATGATCATTGCGGTATGCACAACGATTATGGCAACGATCGTCGGAACCCTGGCTGCTGTCGGTATGTACAAATATAAATTCAGAGGAAAAAGTACGATTGATGCTTTATTATACATTCCTGTTGTTATACCGGAGATAGTTCTGGGTATTTCATTACTGACGTTGTTTGCAAAGATCAGTATTCCGCGCGGAATGTTTTCTCTGATTCTGGCACATACAACATTTTCTATACCGTATGTCATATTTAACATCAGAGCAAGGCTGTCAAGATATGATAATTCGATTGAAGAAGCGTCCATGGATCTTGGAGCAAATCGTCTGAAAACATTTTTTAATATAACGCTGCCTGTCCTGGCACCAGGAATAGCAGGCGGTGCGCTGCTTGCTTTTACACTTTCTATTGATGATGTAATCGTAAGTTATTTCACAAATGGACAGACCATGACACTGCCGCTGAAAGTTATGGAAAGTATAAAGAGCGGTGTTTCACCAGACGTTAATGCGTTGTCTGTTTTAATCCTCATTGGTACTGCATTGCTGGTTGTTTTGACACAATCAGGAATTTTAAAAGGAAAAAAGAATATGTAAGCAGTTGCTTGTAGCAACAGAATGGAGGGGCATTTGAAAAACATTATCATCAAAACATTATTGCTGATCAGCATTCTTGCAGCAGGGACCATGCTGACAGGCTGCGGTACAAAAGCAGAAAGCGCCAGCAACGGAGAACTGAACATCTACATCTGGACTGAATATGTTCCGGACTCGGTAATTGAAGCATTTGAGGAGGAATATGGAATCACTGTGAATGCATCCACATTTTCTACCAACGAAGATATGCTTGCAAAAGTAAAATCTGAGTCAGAAGGTGCTTTTGATATCGTACAGCCAAGTGACTATATGGTAACTCAGATGTATGAACAAGGCATGCTTGAAAAACTTGACAAGGATGCGCTTACGAACTTAGGTAATATCGGTTCTCAGTATCTGGATCAGGCATATGATCCGGGCAATGTTTACTCGGTACCTTATCAGGGCGGTGTTGCAGCCATTGCTGTAAACACATCGAAAATAACATCAGATATCACTTCTTATGCAGATTTATTTAACAGTGACATGGCAAATACAATGGTTGTTCTTGACGACTACCGTGCCGTTATTGGAATGACGGCAAGAAGTCTTGGCTATAGCATGAATGAAACGGATGCGGCAAAACTGACAGAAATCAAAGACCGGCTGCTTACTCTGAAAGATAACATTAAGTTGTTCGATAGTGACAGTCCAAAATCTGCTCTGATTTCAGGAGACTGTACAGCAGCATTCTGCTGGAGTGCAGAAATAGCACTTGCCATGGAAGAAAATCCGGACATCAAGATCGTATTCCCGACTGAAGGCGCATACAAATTTATGGATAACTGGTGCATCCCAAAAGGAGCAAAGAATTATGACAATGCTATGAAATTCATCAATTATATGCTGACTTCAGAAGCAGCTCAGCTAGTCATGGCAGAATTCCCTTATCTTAATCCGAACACTGTCGCAGTTGCGGCAATGGGAAGCGACTATTCAGACAACGAAGCTAAAAATCCGCCGCAGGAAGTTATGAATGCCGGTGAATATCTGGTCAGTCTGGATAATGACACACTCGCAGTCTATGAAGAAATGTGGACAGAACTGAAGCAGTAAGAATGGAGGAAGTTATGGAAATTAAGAAAATGTTCATTGATGGAGAATGGACAAACGGAACATCAGGAAAAATGATCAGTGTAATAAATCCTGCGACTTCAGAAGTTTTTAAGCAGGTCTGCGAAAGCAGCCTTGAAGATACACAAAGAGCTATAGCTGCTGCAAAAAAATCATTCTATGTGACCAGAGAATGGCGAGACATGGATTCACAAAAACGTGGAGATATCATATTAAAAATTGCTGACCTGATAGAAAAGTATCTTGGTGAATTTGCTGAACTGGATGCCATGGATAACGGGAAACCGTTACGGGAGGCAGAAGGTGATGTGGATGATGCCGTACATACCTTCCGGTATTATGCGGGCTTGATAAAAGCTCCGTGCGGAGGTGTTTATGATGTTAACAGTAATTTCGGGAAAATGCATTCTTATATGCTGCATGAACCAGTCGGTGTCTGCGCACAGATCACCCCCTGGAATTATCCTTTGCTGATGGCTGCCTGGAAGCTTGCACCTGCATTAGCAGCAGGAAACAGTATCATCTTTAAACCAAGCTCAGAGACAATGCTTTCCACAATCAGACTTTTTGAGGTATTTGAAGAAGCAGGTCTGCCAAAGGGCTGTGTCAATCTTGTTGTAGGACCGGGTTCCACAGTTGGAAATCTGCTTGCTGAAAGCAATGATGTCGACATGGTGACATTCACCGGAAGCACATCGGTCGGACAGAGCATTATGCGTGCTGCTGCAGGAAATGTCAAAAAAATCGGTCTGGAGCTTGGCGGCAAATCACCGAATGTAATTTTTGCAGATGCAGATTTTGAAGGTGCTGTTGAATGGGCCATGGTTGGTATTTTCTTTAACCAGGGAGAAGTATGTTCTGCCGGTTCAAGAATTATTATCGAAGAATCAATAAAAGATAAATTTGTAGCCAGACTTGCAGAACGTGCCAATGCCATGACGCTGGGCAATCCTCTGAAAAATCCTGATATGGGTCCGCTCGTTTCCGAAAAACATATGAATACTGTACTT
>QKDK01000361.1 GCA_003252135.1 Clostridia bacterium | reverse complement strand
ATCAGAAGAAAACATCTTGCAGCAAGTGCCGGGTTCATAAAGTTCTGACCAAGTCCGCCGTATAATTCCTTTACGATAATAATGGCAAAGATGCCACCGATGATCGGAATCCAAAGCGGCACCGTGGAAGGTAAATTCATACCTAACAGCAGGCCTGTCACCAGTGCACTGCTTTCATAAGGAAGCTCCGGCTTTTTCATCAGTTTCTTATATAAATACTCTGACATCATGCAGGAAACAATGCTTGCCATCAGGACAAGAAATGCATTGAAGCCAAACTGGTAAACTCCAAGCATACTCGCCGGAATCAGGGCAATCGCTACATCTCTCATGATCGTTGATGTTGTCACACTGCTTCTGATATGCGGTGAAGCAGAGACATGATACATACTTTTCAAAGATTCCACCTCTTTCTGTCGATTTCATAATACATTCTATCCGTTTGCCTTGGCAGTAAGCCATGCTTTTAGCAATACTGAATTTATTCACTGATCTATTTCCTGCGGCGTTTATCCAGAATGCTTCTTCTGGTCTGCTTAAAAGCCTGTGTCAGCGGCTGTGCAGCCGGACATACATACGTACAGCTTCCGCATTCGTAGCATTCCATACCGTTGATCTTCTCAAATGCTTCATCGTCAAAGCGTTCCGCATACGGCATCATCATCTGCGGTATCAGATGACTGGGGCACGCTTCTATGCAGCGGCCGCACCTGATACAGGGAGTGGTCGGCTTTAAGGCTACCGGATCAGTTACATACGCCAAGAGTGCCGACGAAATCCTGGTCACCGGAATCTCCAGTGAAAACATTGCCAGCCCCATCATCGGCCCGCCGGAAATGATCTTCTGCGGTTCCTGTACGAACCCGCCTGCAGCTTCTGCAAGCTCTGTATATGCTGTTCCGATACGCACTGAAAAGTTCTGCGGCTCTTTTACTGCATCTCCTGTGACAGTAACAATTCTTCGGATCAGCTTGGTCGTCTCACATACTGCCATGTATATAGAGATAATCGTGTCAATGTTATTGACAATACAGCCGGCATCTGCAGGCAGCATGGCAGAATTGATCTTTCTGCCAGTCGATGCATAGATGAGCTGACGTTCCGCACCCTGCGGGTACTTGGTCTTCAATACCTGAACCTGAATCCTGTCCTCATTCTGTACCAGCTCACTTATAGTCTTAATGCAGTCAGGCTTATTATCTTCGATTGCAATGATACCTTTGGCATTCTTGAACAGGCTTATTATAACTTTTAACCCGCCAACAACCTTTTCCGGTTCTTCCATCATCATGCGATAGTCAGATGTAAGGTAAGGTTCACATTCTGCTCCGTTCACAATAACAAAATCTATGGCATCATCATCTTTTGGTGTAAGTTTTACATGGGTCGGGAAACCGGCTCCGCCCATACCGGCGATACCGGCTTCCTTAACAATATCCCTGATCTCCTGTTTGGAGAGTCCTGTGTAATCACGCTTTTTTCCAAAACCTTCGATTGTTTTGTATTCCTGGTCATTCTCAATGACAATTGACTCTACCATGGCACCGGAAACAGTTAACCTTGGTTCAATCTTTTTAACAGTTCCCGACACAGAGCTGTTAACACACACAGATATAAATCCGCCCGCTTCTGCAATTTTCTGACCGGCTAAAACCTTGTCCCCGACTGCAACGATCGGCTTTGCCGGAGCGCCGATGTGCTGTACCATCGGAAACACCAGATCGCCCTTTGGCATAAGTATCTTTGTTGGCTTATCTTTGGACAGGTTTTTCCCGTCGTTTGGATGAATCCCGCCTTGAAACGTTCCCGTTCCTGACATAATAACCCTCATTTCTGCACTGCCTCTTAACATAATGCAAGCTCGTGTCATGCAGTGCGATAACACAATACGTTTCTTTCGTTCTTTTCATTTTTCTTTCACTTTACTGATAAAATCATATCTGTTGCTTCTATGATAAGATAATACAACGAAAACCTCATTTCAGGTACATGCCGATATACCCAGCCGGCAAACACCAACGTCACCATCGTATCACATAACATTGATTTTGTGAATAAAAACACATTACTATGCCCTACCAACGAATAAAATTAGATTTATAAGTAAAAAACTTATAAAATTTAATTTCCGACCGGAAAGATGTAAAATCTGAACCTGATTACTTAAACTGAGCAATATGTATCCATCGATATAAGACTCGTCGGCATATCCTGTACCGGCAGCTTATCTTTTAAGTACACAGCAGTTTTTATCCCTGCATCAGGGTGTTTTTACAGCAATAAAAAATGAGCTGTACTTCCGAAAAGTAACGGAGCACTGCTCACTTGTTATATTTTTATCAAAAGTACAGGGACGAGAGATTCTTTCACCGTTATACCCTGAAATTTCCTCCAGAGAACTTCCACGATCTCATTTATGACTGTAATCTCTGACTCTTTCAACGCTCCACTGATTCCTTTCCATAAATCTTAATCCAAATCATGTTCGCTGCATCTGACGCTTACGAAGTTATAACTCCTTCGCAATGTGCGCAAAAGGTACCTGCAACAGAATTATTCAAGTCAGTATAACATACTTTTATTAATCTGGCGATACCTTTTTCCTATTGTTTTTAAATAATTTTAACGAAAAACTTTCAAAATGTAAGTGCTTACAACTTCTTACTTCCCAGTGATTGCTTCCTTCATGGATTTCACATAATCGTAAAGAGGACCTGCCGCATTGGCACCATGTTTTTCAATGATTCGGACAATGGCGCTTCCGACAATGACACCGTCTGCCTGCTTTGCGATCTTTTCAGCCTGTTCGGGCGAGCTGACACCAAAGCCGACTGCTGCCGGAATGCTGCTGGCAGCGCGGATCTGCGGCATGATCTCATCAAGCTTCACTGAAATTTCCTTTCTTACGCCGGTAACGCCCATCGAAGATACCACATACAGAAATCCTTTTGCTTCCTTTGCAATCATCTGGATTCTTTCTTGTGAAGTCGGAGCAATCAGAGATATCACATCGATTCCATAGCTTTCTGCTATCCCTGCAAGCTCATTCTTTTCTTCAAATGGAAGATCCGGCATGATAATGCCATCCACTCCTGTCTCCCTGCATTTTGCAAAAAATGCTTCGTATCCATATTTAAAGACCGGATTCACATAAGTCAGTAATATCAGCGGCACTTCACTTTTTTCACGTACCATGGAGACCAGGCGAAAGATGCTCTCTGTGTCTGTATTTGCTGCCAGTGCTCGAAGATTTGCTTCCTGTATCACAGGTCCTTCCGCAATCGGATCGGAAAAAGGAATTCCGATTTCGATCAGGTCAGCACCCGCACTTTCCATCGTCAGAATAAATTCCAGGCTTTTTTCGAGTGACGGGTCTCCGCCTGTAACAAATCCGATAAATGCTTTTTTATTCTCAAACGCTTTTTGTATTCTACTCATCGATTTTCCTCCCCCGGTATCTTGCAATTGCCGCAACATCCTTGTCTCCGCGGCCGGACAGACAGATAATAATGATCTCATCCTTTTTCATGCCCGGTGCGATCTTTCTTGCATGGGCCACAGCATGAGCACTTTCAATGGCACAGATGATACCTTCCGTTCTTGCCAGGTATTCAAAAGCACATACTGCCTCTTCGTCTGTGACCGGTACATAAGTGGCACGGCGGGTATCATGAAGATTGGCATGTTCCGGTCCGATACCCGGGTAATCAAGACCAGCCGAAATCGAATATACCGGTGCGATCTGTCCGTCTTTGTTCTGGCAGAAATATGATTTCATTCCATGAAAGATGCCAAGGCTTCCATTCGCAATGGTCGCAGCATTCTTCTCTGTATCAACGCCATGACCTGCTGCTTCACAGCCGATCAATGCAACCTCTTTGTCTGGTATAAAATGATAAAAGGCTCCGATTGCATTGCTGCCGCCTCCTACACAGGCAATTATTGCGTTCGGAAGCTTTCCCTCCTTGGCAAGGATCTGTTCTCTGGCCTCTTCGCTGATCACGCTCTGAAAATCGCGCACGATCATAGGGAAAGGGTGCGGACCCATGACGGAACCAAGCACATAATGAGTGTCATCCACACGGTTCGTCCATTCACGCATAGCTTCATTCACAGCATCCTTGAGTGTCTGTGTACCGCTTGTGACACTGTGCACTGTGGCGCCGAGCAGCTCCATCCGGTATACATTCAAGGCCTGACGAATGGTATCTTCCTTTCCCATAAATATCTCGCATTCCAGACCAAGCAGCGCCGCTGCCGTTGCAGTAGCCACACCATGCTGACCGGCTCCTGTTTCTGCAATGACTCTGGTCTTTCCCATCTTTTTCGCAAGCAGTACCTGTCCGAGCACATTATTGATCTTATGAGCACCGGTATGATTCAGATCCTCTCTTTTTAAGTAGATCTTTGCACCGCCAAGGTCTTTTGTCATCTTCTCTGCATAATAAAGCAGAGACGGACGACCGGCATATTCTTTCAGTAAAGTCTCAAATTCCCTGATAAACTCTGGGTCTTTCTTGTAATGCTCATACTGCTGTTCCAATAGGATCAGTTCATTCATCAGTGTTTCCGGAACATACTGTCCGCCGTGAATACCAAACCTTCCTTTTTTTTCGTTGTCCATGTGTTTCCTCCTGTTCTTATGCGATACGCTGTCAGATTTTTTTATCTTCCATCGCTGCTCTTTTTTTGAGATCTCCCATCAGTTCCTCGAACTGCAGTGGGTCTAAAGACTGTCCTCCGTCACTTAATGCTTTGGCCGGATTATCATGTACCTCGACCATCAGTCCGTCTGCGCCAACCGCAAGTATTGCTCTTGACATCGGAGCAACCAGGCTTCGGATACCGGTTCCATGGCTTGGGTCCACAATGACCGGCAGGTGGCTTTTCTGCTTTAACAGAACAACAGCAGACAGATCCAGAGTGTTTCTTGTCATTGTTTCAAAGGTTCTGATTCCCCTTTCGCAGAGAATGATCTGTTCATTTCCTTCTGACATGATATATTCTGCGCTCATCAAAAGCTCCTCTATGGAATTTGCCAGTCCTCTTTTCAGCAGCACCGGCTTTTTTAATTTGCCGACTTCTTTTAGCAGGTCAAAGTTCTGCATGTTCCTTGCACCGATCTGTATGATATCGACATCTTCGAACAACGGCAGCTGCGTCTGATTCATGACCTCAGATACGATCGGAAGTCCGGTTATCTTTCTGGCTTTGAACAGCAGCTCCAGCCCGTCTTCTTTTAAGCCCTGAAAGGCATAGGGAGAGGTTCTTGGCTTGAAGGCTCCGCCCCGAAGAAGCCGTGCTCCGCTTTTCTTGATCGATCTTGCCACTTCTATGATCTGTTCCTCTGATTCTACAGAACATGGACCAGCGATGACAGGAAAGGTTCCTTCTCCAAAAATCACGTCTTCTGTTCTTCCATCCTCCGAAGTATACCCAGCAATCCTGATAATGGTATTATCAGCATGTACCGTCCTGCTGACTGCCTTGTACTGCTCCGTTACTCTCTTTCCGTAATCTACGATCTCATTTGTCTCGACCTCATGCTGCAGGTCGATGGGAGCCGTATTTCCTATCAGGCACACCGCTGTATGCTCAGTTCCGACACTTAAGATCGTATTGAAGCCTCGATCTTCCCATGTTTTTACAAATTTATCTATTTCTCTTTGTTCGACTCCTGCTTTTAAAATAAATACCATATCACTGCTCCAATCTACTTCTCCTATATTACATCACAACTTCACTGTTTTTCACATCACAA
>QKDK01000242.1 GCA_003252135.1 Clostridia bacterium | reverse complement strand
AATGAATATCCTCAAAATCATAAAAGTTTTCTGTGGTCAGGTAATCCTCGTGATAATCATATTTGAATTTCCAGTTCAGATTCATTGATATGGCGTCTTTCATACGATAGTCTCCAATCTTAATAAAGAATTCATGTCTTTGTCAGGATATAAGCATAGAAGGATGTAAAATAACATGATAGCTTATCATAGCAGAGTTTCTGCCGTGATTCAAAGCAGGATTTCACATATTCCTGGAGTTGAACGTTTAATAGTAATTTATTTGGATTTTGATTTGTATTTATGTGCGTGGCAGATAAAGATTATAATTATTTGTTTTGTTATGTTTTTTATATTTGATGAGTCAACCTAAAAATAGTACCGGTGAATTGAACGAAAAACCCACAAAAAAGCGGGAAAGTTTAGTTCAGTGCAATTTCAACAAACAAAATAATTTACGAATGGAAAAATAAATTTATCATAGCTTTCAGGCAGGAGAACTATTATAATTAAGTCTAACGAATTTACTTGTCGGAGGATGAATACCATGATCCCATGCAAAGTGAATATTGATGAAGTGAAGATGACGGAGATTCTGAAATCATTATCAAAAGCTGTAAGATATCCGATTTTGTTCTATGGATTTGAATCAAGAAGATGGATCTGTACATCGAAAAAGAACAGTCCTTTCTGTTATGCGCTGGAACGTAACTCAACGACAAATAAACTCTGCTGTGCGTCGGATGATCATGCACATGACCTGTGCCAGACAACGAGGGAACCCTACCTGTATTATTGTCATGCAAACCTTCTTGAGATTATATGCCCTGTGTATTTTAAAGACATTTATACCGGTTTTCTGGTAATCGGGCAGTTTCGGACCAGAAAAAAATCTTTTGATCCGGATTATATGCAGGAACTGTCAGTGTGCAGCGGCATACAAAAAGATATACTGATACAAAAATACAAAAATCTTCCGGTCATAAGTGAGGAAGCAGCACAGGGAATAAAACTGTTTGAAACGCTTTGTGTTCAGCATCTGATAGAACGTAATGTATTTACATTGAATGAACATGAAGTGATAGGGAAAATAGAAAGTTACATTCAGAAGAACATCCGCCGATCCATGACGTTAAAAGAAATTGCGGGGCATGTTTACCTTAACCCCTCTTATTTGAGCTTTTTGTACAAATCAGTGACCGGCAGAAACCTAATTTCTTATATTCAGGAACAAAAAATTGCAGCGGCTTGTCTTTTAATACGGACGACAGAGCTGTCCTTTGCCGAAGTAGCGCAAGAGACGGGATTTCGTGATGCTAATTATTTTACCAAAGTGTTTAAGAAAGAAATGCTTCTGACACCCAGCCAGTACAGAGGTAAGTGGAAATCAGGAGAAGCAATATCAGAACAATAAAGAAAGAGAGAATAATTATGTGGATTTTATTTGCGTTTGGGTCAGCAGTCTTTGCGGGGCTTACGGCAATTCTGGCAAAGATGGGAATCAAAAATCTCGATTCTAACGTCGCAACAGCCGTACGGACGATCGTAGTACTGATATTTTCATGGCTGATGGTGTTCCTTGTCGGATCCATTGATACACTTTTTAATGTAAGCAGCAGGACGATGATCTTTTTAGTTTTATCCGGTCTTTCGACCGGTGCATCCTGGCTCTGTTATTTTAAAGCATTGCAGATGGGAGATGTAAATAAAGTAACACCGATTGACAAATCAAGCACACTATTGACGATAATTCTGGCTGTGATCTTTTTGCATGAAGAGATTACTTTTCAAAAAGTGGCAGCGGTTGTTCTGATCGGAATCGGGACCTATCTTATGATCCAGAAGAAAGCAGATGTCAAGGCAGATAGAAAAAGCCGTCTCTGGATGTTGTATGCGTTTTTTTCTGCTATATTTGCGAGCCTGACTGCTATTCTTGGAAAGATCGGTATCGAAGGTATCGAGTCAAACCTTGGAACTGCGATTCGTACCGCCGTCGTACTGGTCATGGCATGGCTTATCGTCTTTCTTACAAAAAAGCAGCACACAGTGAAAACTATTGATAAAAAGAGTTGGCTGTTTCTTATACTTTCCGGCTTTGCGACCGGTGGATCCTGGCTTTGTTATTACCGAGCACTGCAGGATGGGCCTGCCAGTGTGGTTGTTCCGATCGATAAGTTGAGCATACTGGTGACCATTGCATTTTCTTATCTTTTCTTGAAAGAGAAACTCACAGCAAAATCCGCGGCTGGGTTGGCAGTACTTGTATCTGGTACACTGCTCTTATTGTTTTAGTATGAATATAAAGCAATAGATAAAAACACAGCAGAATTGAATGTATCAATTCTACTGTGTTTTTTGCAGAATAGCAGCCGATTAATCCATTTCATCAAAGAATATATAGGTTCCCTTTTCAACTTCATGTCTTTTTTCACCGATCTGTATAACCGTTTTTACCGGTGTCTCGATTTCATAACACCACTGACCTTCGAACTTGCGCCACTCCGAGCGGATCAGTCCATGCCTGCTTTCAAAAGATGCCTTTAACCAGTCAAGCCGCTTATCCGGATGCGGGGTAATTCTGATCTCCTGGTATCCCGGATGGTCTTCATCGGTCGTAATGCCTGCAGCAACACCATATATCCAGTCAGCAACTGCTCCATAGGAATAATGATTAAAGGAATTCATGTCACTGCTCCATAGGTCACCGTTTTCCATGATACCGTCCCAGTGCTCCCAGATAGTGGTTGCACCTTTTGTAACTGGATAGAGCCAGGATGGATATTCGGTGCGAAGTAGAAGTGTATAAGCGAGTTCCTGATATCCATAGTCACTTAACACATGCAGCAGGTATGGTGTGCCAACAAAACCGGTTTTAAGCATTGCTCCGTCTGCAAGGATTTTTTCTGCCAGCTGTGCTGCTGCTTTTTTGCAATCTGGTGCTAATGAAAAGTGGATAGCCAGCACAAACTCAGTCTGTGTCAGATATTCGGAAAACGTCTCCTGAAATTTACTTTTTATATTCTTGTACAAAGTCTCATATCCGGACATATCTTTTTTCAAAACATGCCCTGCTTTGATCAACAGGGAAGATGAATAGGCATAAAAAGCGGTAGCGATAAAATCCTCACGGCTGCTGCCTTTATAGCTGCCGATCGGTGCATCCAGACCAAGCCAGTCGCCAAAATGGCTGGTGCCGGTCCAAAGATAGGAATCTTTCGTAACTAAGGTGATATAATCGATCCATTTTTTCATGCTTTCAAATTGCACCGAAAGGATTTCTGGATTTCCGTAAGCCATATAAATTTCCCAGGGACATATGACTGCGGCATCACCCCAGGCGGCGCTGCTGTCATTTGACAGGATATTCGGTATTACATGGGGAACTGCACCTTCTAAAGTCTGGTCGGTTCGAAGGTCAGCAAGCCATTTTATAAAGAATTTTTCAACGTCATAATTCAAAGCGGCGGTCCTTATAAATGTCTGGGCATCCCCTGTCCAGCCAAGCCGCTCGTCACGCTGCGGGCAGTCTGTTGGGATATCAAGGAAGTTGCCTTTCTGTCCCCATATGATGTTGTGGAATAGCTGGTTCAGCATAGGATTGGAAGACAGGAGCGTACCAGTTCTTTTCAATGAAGAATGCACTGCAATGGCTTTAAAATTCGAAAGCGAAGCGAAAGCTGTTCCGCCGGGAAACTGGTCAAGTCTTATATATCGAAAACCAAAAAAAGTAAATTTTGGTTTGTAAGCATGTGTGCCTTCACAGCAGGTAAATTGCAGCTTTGCTTTTGCTGTTCGGTAGTTCTTGGTATAAAAGTTACCGTCCTTGTCTAAAATCTCTGCATGGGAAAGCTCAATGACTTCGCCGGCATTTGACCTTACAGTAACCTCAACATACCCGGTGATCTCCTGACCAAAATCAATAACAGTTTCCCCATTTGGTGTTGTAATAATACGTGAGGCCTGTAAGACATCCTGCTCTTTGACGATTTCACCTTCCTGCGGTATCAGTGTGTGGAAAGGGCCGTCAAAAACGCTGGCTGAAAAGAACAGTTCTGGGTGAAAGGAAGCATCCTGTGTCTCACCGTCATAGAGTTCAGAAAAACGGATACTGCTTTCACTGCATGACCAGCTCTCGTCAGACATCAAGATATCTTTTGTACCATCAGTATAACAGATTTCTGCCTGAACGAGAATGCCAAGCACAGATATCTTCTTTTTTAAACGTTCTTCCTCTGTATCCCAGCCGACCCTTCCATGATACCAGCCTTTACCTGCTGTTATACTGAGCTTATTGCTGGACTGCAGATAGCTGGTGATATCGTAGGTCTGATACTGCAGTCTGTGTCTGTAGCTGGTCCAGCCCGGTGCCATGATGAAATCGCCGATTCTTGTATCATTCAGCAAAGCTTCATATACTCCGCTGGCTGTCATGATAAGCGTTGCAGATGCAACTTCTTTTTTGACATCAAATTCTTTCATGAAGACGGGACAGACATCACCGGTAACTTCATTGCATGTAATCCATTTTGCTTTCCAATTCATAGGGGTACCCTCCCAAAAGTTATTTGCATAACAAGGCAGATTAACTGTTCTTTTTATCATCAATACATCAGACATTGTTTGCTTTGTCTTTAAGAATAGCATATAATGTGAATTAATATAGCGGTTAAAAATGGTTTAATAAGGGGGTAAAATTAACTATATGAGCATAGGCAGCGTGGGAAATATCGAGGAAGCAGAAGTTGGGCTGGACGATGCTGACAAACTCGTCATCAGGACATATGAACAAGATGATTTTGGAAGTCATGAACATAAATTCTTTGAACTCGTCTACGTAATCAGCGGCAGTGCCAGACATGTTTTAAATGGAAAAGAAAGTAGGATTCTTACCGGTGATTTTTTTATACTCGACTATGGTGCAGTGCACAGCTATCAGGACTGCTCCGGACTTGCCCTGATCAACTGTCTTTTTCTTCCCGAAATCGTAGATGAGACGCTGAAGGGATGCAGGTCCTTTGAAAAACTGCTGCGAAGCTGTTTACTTCGTTACAGAAACCTGCACATGAAAAGTCTGCCGGCAAACCAGATATTTCATGACAAGCAGGAACAGGTTCTGGGGCTCTTGCAGGGTATGCTTTCCGAATATCAATGCAGAGAAATCGGATATGCAGAAATTCTGAAGAATCGTCTGGTCGAAATCATCATCCTGACCCTGCGTTATGTAGTGGAAGACATACCGTTTATGAACACCAGAAATATTGTAATTGAGATGATTGAGTATCTGAACGGTAATTATCAGGAAAAATATATGTTACAGAAGTTCTGTAAGGCGTATCATTATTCAAAGCCGTATGTCAGCAGACGATTTAAGGAAGAGACGGGCATGACCATAGGTAAGTACTGTCAGAAAATACGTATCAAAAAAAGCTGTGATCTGCTGAGGGGAAGCGGTTGCAGTATTTTTGAAATATCACAGGAGGTTGGATATCAGGACTTTAAGACTTTTGGAAGATTGTTCAAAAAATCTATCGGAATGTCACCTAGAACATATCGTGCCATGAAACAGCATACAAAAGAAGACTGAAAAAGAAAATCAACAATACAGTTACGAATACAATACATATAAACGCCAACGAGTAAAATATATATCTTAAGATTTTGCTATTCGTGATATATTGGCAGACAGCAGCAGTTTATCTGGCTCTGGCCACTGTTTTATTTGATTTTTCATACCAAAAGCGTTATAATTTCTTTGATATGAAAAGTGAATGAAACAATATGGAGGATGCAA
>QKDK01000091.1 GCA_003252135.1 Clostridia bacterium | reverse complement strand
ATGAAAGTGATATCCCCTTCATCAGCAGTGAGGAAGCTGTGCTCGCTCTTGCACAAGCGGATGCAAAAGGCATATTGGATTATTTTCTGGAAAATTAAATAAAATTAAAAAAATACAGAATAATAACTTTAATAAAAATAAAGATTGACTTTAATAAAATGAAATGCTATAACTAATAATCATAGCATTTCATTTTTGCGTGTTTACCAAAAGGAGGGCTTTATGATCGATATCATACCAGATTGGATGGCTACACTGGAAGATGAAGATCTGACATTCATCAAACGATTTTTACTGGCATCAGGATCCCTGAAAGAAATCGCTAATCAGTATCAGGTGACATATCCGACTGTAAGACTGCGGCTTGATAAGCTGATACAGAAAATTAAGATCACAGAACAGACAGAGCAGGATCCTTATATTGCAGTCATCAAAAGGCTTGCAGTGAATGACAGACTGGATTTTGAGACAGCCAAGATACTGATCGATGAATACAAAAAACAGGGAGGGAAAGTATAATGGCAGTTTCAGGAGCAATAGGCATTTTAGGAGTTATTTTTATTTTTGTTTTTCTGGCAATACCGCTCATAGTATTGCAGGTAGTGATCTGTACAAAGAAAAGGAATCCTTATGGAATTATTATACCGATCGGGATTTTTGCTGTTACGCTCGTATTCTGCATTGTTCTGCTGCTGTTCATGATTGATACCGGTAATACATTTATGATGATCTTATTGCTGTTTGCAATGATGAATATACCGACCGCTATCTGTCTTATAATATATCTGGTAACAGGGCGAACAAATGGGCAGAATAAAAAGAACATAAACGAGATGGAACACATGAAAATTCAGGATTTATAAGTCACATCTGTTTACAAATCATTGGAAGTTCACAAAAAGGTGAGAATGTAAAGTTAAATACAAATATAATAATTAGTAAACTTTTAAACCCAGCTGAAATCAGACATTTCTGCTGGGTTTTTTTATCGTCAAAAGATGAATTTTGTATCGATTATTGGTTGTTTTTCGTTGCGCATAATATATTTTTATATTACAATATAAGTTATCTGACAGGATCAGATAACGCATTAAAGGAGGTGCAAAAGAGCGTTTAGATAGGGCAAGTAAAGAGTAGGAGAGGAGAAAGGATGTTTCGCATTGCGATTTGTGATGATGAGATGATGATCTGTTCAATGATTGAACGGGTTATCCTTGACTATCAGAAATTTTATCCGGATGAAATAGAAGTTGATTCTTATATTTCAGGGGAGGAATTATGCAGTGAAATCGAAAAGAATAATGAACTGTATGATTTGATCTTTATGGATGTGGAATTAGAAAATCTAAGCGGCATTGCAGCAGCTAAATTCATTCGCGAAGAAGTAAAGAATTATTACACGAAAATTGTTTTTATATCAGGTATGGACGGATATTTCAGAGATATGATCGATGTACAGCCTATGGGGTTCATACATAAACCATTGGAGGTGGAAAAGATCATTGAGATGGTCGCACTTGCGGTTGATATGACGAATAAAGGTGATTATGTATTTGAGTATAAAAAGGAACATAACATGCATAAGCAGCAGATCAGGGACATTTTATACTTTGAAGCAGAAAACAGGGTTGTGCATATGATAACAACCTTTGGACGAATCAGCTTTTATGGTACGCTGGCTGAGGTCTTCAAGAAAGTCGAACATCATCATTTTTTCTTCTGCCATAAATCTTTTCTGGTGAATAACGCGCATATCAAAGAAATCAAAACTAAAATGATCCGAATGTCGAATAACGAGACATTACCGGTCGGAAGGAAAAACAAGGATATTCTCAAAATTCAATATGAGTTTGAGAAAGGAGAAGATTAATGGAGCTGAAGCTGTTTGACTTTGTGTATATGGGCATGGATCTGTTTAGAACCTATATTATCTATCAGTTCATGGGTATATTTTTTACCAGGAATGATATACACATAAGAAGAGAGATCGCATCCTATATGGCTTTTTATCTGACCATAACGGCTCTGTTCCTGTTTGTTGATATTCCTATTGTCATGCTGATCTGCAACATTACTGGGCTGTTCCTGTTAACATTGAATTACTCTGCCAGAATAAAGCAGCGAATATTTGCCGCAGCCTTTATATCCTTTATTCTGCTGGCTGTAGAGGTGGTTGTGACTATACTGACAGGATACATGGAAGTACCGATTTTTGAGGAAGCAGCGTATTCATCGGTCTTTGGTATTATTGCTCTGCAGTTTGTATTGTACGCTGTAATGCTGATATTAAAGAAGGGCAGAAATGTAAGAAATGGAGCGGTGGTTCCGGTCAATTACTGGATCACCATTGTGACGATACCTGCAGCATCCCTGTATCTGGTCGTGATCCTGTTCTATGCGACTGGCCTGACCATGATGCAGATTCTGGTCTGTGTATTTTTTATATTATGGATCAATGTCAGAGCATTCACATTATATGACAGTCTTGTTGTAACTACCGAACACCGCATGGAGCAAAAGATGCTTTCCCAGTTGAATAATTACTATGAAAAGCAGTTTGAGCTGATGCAGTCTTCCGAGTATACCATAAAAGAAATCAGGCATGATCTGCGAAATCATCTGATTGTTATGAGGGAGATGCTCGATGGTGACAAAGATGAGGATTTGAATGAGTATATGGTCAATCTGATACAGAATTTGTACCAGAAGGGTGATTATTCGCATTCCGGGAATGTTGTGGTCGACAGTATACTCAATTTTAAGCTGCAGGAAGCAACGAATAAGGAGATACATTTTAAGATTGAAGTGGAACTTCCGAATAAACTGAATATTGAACCATTTGACCTTACTGTTATCCTTGGAAACCTTATGGATAATGCCATACAGGCATCTGAAAAAATAGAAATAAAGGACAGAAAGCTCTTTGTATGCTGCCAGTATCAAAAAGGCATGCTGATCGTGAAAATCAGAAATCGGTATAATGGTATTATTACATATGAAGGTGACAGCATTGTCACCCTGAAGGAAGATAAGATCAACCATGGAATCGGATTGTTCAATATAAGGAAGACAGTGGAAAAGTACAACGGAATATTTGAGACCGAGCATTCAGAAGAGGATTTTATAGCAACGGTAATGCTTCTGGTTTGAGTAACAATTGATACTATTTTACACATTTTCCAAAAAAAAGTTGTCGTTTACAACATTCAAATGGTCGTATACAACATTTGACACACAAAGTGCTGAAATTGTGGTATACTTGCATTGTTCCAGATAAATGTTCTATAAGTTAATAATGTTGCAGAAAATTAACTGAAAACAAGTCATCATTGATTACATAACACAACGAAGGTTAATTTGTGTAAAACAAGGGAGGGCTGACTATTGAAGGAGCAAACAATCGATTCCGATACAGACAGAATTGACATCTTCAATTCCGGTAGCGAACCACTGGCCGTGTGGGATCCGGAAGTTGGTATGTATATCAGCTCAAATTTCAAAAAAAATGAAGTTGGCAATTATGTATTGAGGAATGAATGTTCTGTTAAAAAGGAACAGAAAGAACAGAAAAAATAATATTTATGTGTTGGCGAAACATCAGATTTACAAACAGCAAGAAGAACATCACCGGTAAACCATAACCAGTGCTGTTCTTTTTTTGTCTTGCTGTACTGAACCGGGGAAAAGCATATTTAGAAAAGAAATATGGTAACAGCTCATCAGTTAGCAAGCAGCCATACAAGCATGAACCTGCTGCAAAAAAGGAATCAATTGATAGATTAATGGTGATAAATAAAAAAGGTGATGTCGTTTACAACATTCAAATGGTCGTTTACAACATCAGTGAACAAAGCTGCCTGTTATTGTGCTAGTATATTGATATCAAAATGCGAAAGGAGGGCAGGGGCTATGAATAAAATCGCAGAAAAGTGCAGCAAAGCAGTTGCCGGCTTGGCTCTGGCAGTAACCAAACAGAACGTTAACTCGACCTGTATGTTCGTAATGTATCAGCCGGAACTTCCGGAAAATGCCAAAATGCTGAAAAAGAAGAAATGAATCAGAGAATTGCAGCGTATGTGACAGAGAAGTTTGTTAAAAACGGGATAGTAACTGAAAAGGACAAAGCACTGTACCAATATGGTGTTTCGCAGGGTGTTGTCATTATCTTTAATATTTTGACGACCATTTTCATAGGAGCACTGTTTGGTATGATCTGGGAAAGCATGTTATTCCTTCTTGCCTTTATACCAATTCGTATTTATGCAGGTGGATATCATGCAGGTTCCCAGATAAAGTGCTATATTATGTCGAGCCTGATGATCATGCTCGCCATGCTGGATTGTAAGCTGATTGCAGTCTGCAGTGCTGCAGGCTTTGCTGAAGCCTTAGCGGGTGCGTTGCTGCTTCTTGCCTTTGCACCTGTCGCAGATAAAAACAAACCGATCACAGAAGATGAAAGAAGTGCATATAGAAGAATCACACAGCTTTTTTTGCTTGGTGAGCTTATGATGACTGCTGTTTTTTACTGTTGTTCACAAAGCAGGGAGTTTCATGCATTAGCAGCAGCCGTATTCTTTTTGGGTGGTATTGTGACAGCCGGAAAGATTAAAAACTCCGTGAAAAAAGGTATCAATTGATACCTTTTTAAAAATCGTGTGTCGTTCACAACATGTAAACGGTCGTTTACAACATGTGAGCGCATAATGCCGATTAATGTGTTACAATGTAAAAGGTCGAAAACGATTGAGATCGACCCCTACTCTTTGCTTATTGACTTTGCCCATAAATATGCATCATGAAATAATCCTTGCCTTCTAACAGAAGAACAAGGATTATTTCTATTTGATATGTTTTAAGAATTCGGATACCAATGGATCAGAAACCTATTGGGCTGGCAGAAGGCGCATAACTGGTGTTATTGACATGATCAGACTGTCTTTATATTCACCATTATGAAGTTCACGTTTTTCCATAACTGCAACTGGTTTAAAACCGCATTTTTCATAACATCTGATCGCTCTGTGATTCCACGTCTGCGGATCTATGTACAGGACGTCAGCAATTGTCATATCAAAAAGATAGTCGATCATGATCGTCAGTACCTTTGTCCCGACCCCTTTACCGCATATCTTTGCTTCACCGAGCAGAATATCTGCTGCATAGGGATGCTGGTAGGAAGAAAGGTCGATCCTTTCGTCCACATTGTACTCTTCCTTGTCAACAGGATAGAACTGAAGATAACCTGCAGCTTTATGATTTATTTCGATAATGCAGGGTGTTATCGGAGTTTCCCCCTTTGTTCTTGGTCTGTATTTATCAATGACTTTTTCCAGGTCATAAGTACAGTCATGACCTTCATAAAAGTCCATGACCTCCGGTGTCGTCATCCATTTTGCCATATGCATATAGTCAACGAGCGAATCTTCCATGGTACGGACAGCAAGATCAGCTTTTTCTATAAGGTATCCCATAAACCCTCCGTGTTCTTTGCCACTGCCTCCTGCATATGCCAGGTTCCGCTTATTTCTCTGTAAAATGCTGCTGTTGAAACTGCTATATACGGGGTCAGCCATAGTATACCGATACCACAGGTGAACAAACAGGCGATCGACCAGCCCAAAAAGCTTATCTGCAGGCAGAAAAGCCGCCATTTGTTTCCGGACATCATATCTTTTGAACGCTGTATTGCTTCCATTATGCCGATATCAGGATTTTCTGCCATGATCATGGTTGCCTGAGAATACCGGTAAGAGGCTATGATGCCTGGAATAATGAAAAGCAGCGACCATAAGAATGTGAACAGTGAGATCACAACTCTGA
>QKDK01000373.1 GCA_003252135.1 Clostridia bacterium | reverse complement strand
AAAGGTTACTTGTATTTCCTTCAATTTCCTTAATTGATCTGTGCTGTGCTACAGAAAAATCTGCCACTTCTTTGAAACTGTTCACATTATGGCCGATTACTTCTGTAATTCTTCCGGTTTCTTCCTTTATTATCCGGAACATGCATAGAAGTTCATCATAGACGCTGTGCAATTGTTGTGTATCTGTATCATTTTCCATAGTGAATGCCACCAAAGTATCTAGTACTTCTTCTCCTTTATGAAGCATTGTTACCTGACTGTTCACTTTTTCAAGGTTTTCTTCCATGGTATGAATGGTCTGCTCTGTCTCTGAATTAATACTGCCAATCAATGCGGTGATCTGTCTGGCTGCTGCATCTGAGTCGGCCGCAAGCTGATTGATCTCATCTGCAACAACTGCAAAACCTCTGCCTGCTTCGCCTGCTCTTGCTGCTTCAATGGAAGCATTCAAAGCCAGAAGGTTGGTCAGTTTTGCGATCTGCGATATGACCGTAACAAACTCGCTGATTTCTTCTGATCTTTTTTTGAAGCCGCCAATTGCCCCGGCCGCATAGGAAACTGTTTCACTGATGGTATTGAACTGACTGATTGCTTCCATAACATAATTCTTGCCATTAATGGCAATCACTGATGAATTCTTTACTTCCATCTTCATTTTATCGACTTTTTGAAATCCTTCCGATACTTTATCGAAACTTTTCAGTGTATACTCCTGTATCCGTTCTGCATTCTCTTTTTGTTTTTTTGCGTCCTCTGTCATATAGCCTGCTTCTGATATGATTTTTTCAGAGTTTTTAATTGTGCTGCCTGCCAAAATCGTTAAACGCTCCGAAAAGTCAGTGACCTCAGTGGAAAGATGATCAACTTCACGAATCATTACTTCTAATGACTGCATCATGAGGTTAAAAGCCTTGGAAATCTGTCCGATTTCATCTTTACTGTTATTCATCATTCTGACTGTCAGATTTCCGCTGCTTGCCTGTCCCAAGTTCTTTTTCATATCAGACAATGCTTTTATAAGCGTTACCTTTCCAATAAAAAAAGATAACAGTCCGACAATGATCCCTGCCATTATACATAAAATTGAAAATGGGATAGTATAAGATTCCTTTTTGTATATTGTAAAAAAGCTGGCAAAAGGAGGAAATATCAATCCCATCATAATCCCTGCCGTTAGCGATAATAGTAAATACTTTCTGATTATGCTTCTGTTTTGCTTCATACTTCTCCATTCCTGCGCTGGTCTTTGCGCATATCAAATAGCGAGTAAAGAACAAGATGTTCGAGCCCTCTGCGAGAATATCGCAGTTCTTTTACACGAAGTTGTTTTACATGCATGATTTACGCATGTTAACTTCGTGTTGATTTCACATTTCCTTATGTTCCTTTTTCTGAACATACATATCAAAATCCGCCTTTTTCATAACCTCATCAAAATCCCTGCCTTCACTTGGAAATACGGCAATTCCGATGCTGATCACAAGTGTTTTCAACTCTTCATCCGTTCTGAATTCTTTGCCAAAATCCTTCTCATACCGGTTTCTCATCATCTCAAGTTCATGATCATTCTGCACTTTCGGAATCATGACCAGAAACTCATCGCCGCCGATCCTAAAAGTCAATTCATCTTTTCTTGAAATCACCTTTAATACACGGCTGATCTCTTTTAAGGTCTCGTCTCCCTTTAAATGCCCGAAATTATCATTAATATATTTAAAATTATCAACATCAATATGTAAAATACCATACCCATACTGATTTTTAGCTGCATCCCTTGTAATTGTCTGCTGAACTATCTCCAGATATCTTCTGTTATACAGATCTGTCAGCTGATCATGAAAAATAGCATATTCAAGACGGAACTTGCTCATTTTCCCATTATAATAATAAGAAGCGATCAAAAGTCCAAAAAGTGTACCGACCGCATATATCCCCCATTTTATAAACAGGAAGCTCTTCTGCTCATTGGTATTAATTGCATAAATGACCCAGCCATTATTACTGATATCTTCAAATCGATAGGGATTCTGATCCATCACAGCTATATCACCTATAATTGGTTCAGTTGCATCTTCATTCTGGAATATAACAATGCGCAGACCTGTTTCTTCTGCAATTTCCACAATTCTCTCATTAATTTTATCTGTTCTGAGCACGATACTTGCCTGGCCCCAGTATTCATTATTCTCATCCAGTATCGGAACACGGATGATATATCCTTGTCCTCCCTGAATAAGGTCAACCGGTCCCTGAAAAATCTGAGTCAGTTCATTTTTCACTTTTAATATATTATCCTTCTGGGTTTCGACCTGTGCCAGATCAACGCCTATGGTCCCTATATTTTCGGCAATCGGATAATTATAAATAATCGTGGTATCCTTAATAATTCCGATGTTTCTTATATACTCCTTATAGTCTTTCATGAGATAATTCAGATACGCTTCTGAATTCTCGGTAGACACCTCTTTTGTTGTCATGAAATAGGCGTCATAGCCATAGATCAGTTTTACACCGGTATCTATCAGTTCTTCCATTTTATCCTGAAAATATATATACTGGTTCTGAACATCAATTTCATTATATACCTCAAAAACAGAATCAGACTGTATTGCAATAATTACGGTAATAATCATAATGAACAGAAAGATAATTCCTGAATTTACCTTTTGCAGTATGTAATTATGTTTTAAATGAAGGCTGCTCGGATTTCTCTTTTGTTTTATATATTCTGCCATAAATGCCACTCTTTCCTGTTTTGCTTTCCAGTCTGCTAAAATCAATCGCCCATACCCGGAAATACTTTATTCACATGTTTATTTAATTATATGATGATGTATTATCCTTTGATTAATAAAAGCATGAAGCTCACACTATTAATTTGAACTGTCATCAAACAAATGTTGCGGATCCATGCTTTTTTCTGTTATTGAATATTAATAATTTTCTTTTCTGACTTCAAAATAGCTTTGAGGATGAGCGCATACAGGACACATTTCCGGTGCTTTCTTGCCCATCACGAGATGCCCGCAGTTTCTGCATTCCCAGATAGCTTCTTCGGATTTTTCAAAAACCTTCTTCATCTCAACATTATTTAACAGTGCCCGGTATCTATCTTCGTGAGTCTTCTCAATCTTAGCAACCATTCTGAATTGAAGGGCTAATTTTGTAAATCCTTCTTCCTCAGCATCCTTGGCGAAGTTCTCATACATCTCAGTCCATTCATAATGCTCTCCTTCCGCTGCATGGAGCAGGTTAACTGAAGTATCACCTAATGCACCGAGTGCTTTGAACCAAAGTTTGGCATGTTCTTTTTCATTGTTGGCGGTTGCCTCAAAAATTGCGGCGATCTGCTCATATCCTTCTTTTTTAGCAACAGAGGCGAAATAAGTATACTTATTTCTAGCCTGTGATTCGCCTGCAAATGCTTCTGCCAGATTCTTTTCTGTTTTAGATCCTTTCAATTCCATCTTCTTCTCTCCTTTTCTTTTTGATAAATAAACTATATACCATGATTGTACCACATTTGAAATACAAATAAAACGAAAAAAATTGCGTTTTCATTATATTAATTGCAGTTTTTGAAATCCTTTGTAAATTCCATCGTTTACTATGGACTCTGTCTCCATATCTGCAATTTCTTTCAGCTCACTTACAGCATTTCCCATAGCCACGCCCATATGAGCAAACTCTATCATCTCCAGATCATTAGGTCCGTCACCAAATGCGATGCAGTCTTTTCTTTCCATGCCTAGATGCTCAAGCAGGATCTGCATTCCCGTTGCCTTGTTTACGCCTTTCCTTGTGAACTCTCCATTAAATGCACGCTCGGCGCCAAAGCTCGCACCGGTGATTTGAACATTGCCTCCTACATCCTTCTGTATTTCCTGTGTACTGAATTCCGCCTGAAAATAAAGACCGCTTTCTATGTCATCCCTGTTATATGGTTCTTCTAAAATTGTCAGGTTAAAGTCATCCAGATCAAACTCCCATCCATTTTCTTTCATAATGCTTCTCAATTTTCTGATATTGGCTTCATCTGCAAATCTCCCATTTTCTCCCTGAAACACATAGGCAGCACCACAGGACTCAAGCGTTGCAGATATCTTTTTCAGGTCTTCTCTTGGAATATACTGATGAAAAATTTCTTTGCTGTCCCATAAAACATGTGCACCAGTTGATGCCACCACTCCGTGAAATCCATATTCCAGCAGCCATGGATAGATTCCAGTGTATATTCTCCCTGTACAAAGCACCAGATAATGACCATTGGCTTTTGCCAGTTCCATTGCAGTTTTAGCGGATTCAGGAATTTTTTGTTCAAAATCCACCAGTGTACCGTCAACATCCAAAAAAATAATTTTACTCATTAATCCAATATATCTCCATTCTGTTCACAACATTATTATGATGATTATTTTATTAATAACAAAGTATAAAATAAAAGGAAGCCGAATGCAATAAAACATTCCTCCCCCTTTTATGTTTTATCAGCTTTTAACAAACATTTTACTTTTGATGCTTTTATTTCATCACTTTGTATCCTGTATTCCCATATGTACCTTTTTCAGTTATCCGGCCGTCGAAAACTTTACTGCTCGTCTGTGGTCATCCATGCTGTATTGTCAAGTTTTAACTGAAGCTGCCTGAAAAACTGCGAGATCTGATATCCGTCCATTAATGCGTGATTTACCAGTACCGAGACAGAAAGCACAATTTTGTCATTGATATTTTCATATTTGCCCCATGTTATTCTCGGATTACTGTCAGCAGGACAGGGGACTGGCTGGATAATGCTTGTGTAATTTACCCAGGGGATAGAGGAAACAAAATACAGTTGTTCAAAATCACCGCCGTCATGAAGCAAAGCGCTTTCCTTTGCCATTTCCTGCTTCTCTGCTGCATCCTTTAAAAAGTCAGGAAAAGCAAGATTTCCGTCAGCTTTGCAGTAGCAGTAATTACCCTCTGAAAGAGCCAGTGTGTAGGAAGGTATGCAAAAATCATATTCAATGATCTTACCGTTTCTGATTCGCTGCCGGAATTCCGGAATTGCGTTTGCTGCTGAAACTACAGCATAAAGCATAGTCAGGAAAAAAGGATACCCGTTTCTTTTTCTGTCCGCCATAAGCTGTGTAATGTCCATTTGGACAGTCATCCCTGCATACGGATAGCTCATGGACTGAAAGTAATCAAACTGTCCGGTTCTTTTGTACTGTTCCATATCGATCTCTCTGTAATTCATTTCTTCCTCCGTTCGTCATCAAAAGCTGCGCTCTTGTTAAATAATTGTATGGTTAATAATGTTTGTGAATATTATGATGTTGGGATCAACAGATATTTTGACCCCATGACATACGGATTGTTACTCACTTTATACTCTGCACTAATCTATCTATGTGCTCCTGTATTCTGTGGGCGTCATTTTTACAAGATCTTTAAAATTTCTGTGAAATGTACGAAGATTGCCATACCCGCATTCCTGTACTATCTCACCAATGGAGAGCTGTGTATTGACAAGCATGTAGCATGCTTTTGATACTCTGTACTGATTCAGATATTCTGTAAACGACATATGCATCTGCTGCATAAAAAGCTTAGACAGATATGAGTAATCGTATTGTAGACCTTTGGCGATGGTCTTCAATGTACATATTCCGGAATAATCCTGTTCAATCATGGCAAGAATTCTGAGCAGAACCTCTGATTGTATATCAGTCCTTTTTATCTCGAACTTTGTCTTAAGAATCAGATCATTGCATTGAGCATAGAAGAAACTCAACTGTCCAAATTGTGTCTGCAGCCTGTCCATCATTAGTTCACCCTGAAGTTGAAGAATATTATCCTTTGGA
>QKDK01000354.1 GCA_003252135.1 Clostridia bacterium | reverse complement strand
GAATAGATTCATTATTATTCTGTGTTACACCGCCGGTATATTGAGCCGAACTATAGTTACTGGCAAAGTTCTTTAGCTGCACTACTAGCGTAGAAAGCTTTCCCATTTGAGTTTTATTAGCGATACCTGTGACAAAAAGCTCTGTCAGATAAGATTCGTTCCAGTACCAAACCAGCGAGAACAGGAATACCGTTAAAATCGCCGGAGCAGCCGATGGAAGAGCGATGCGCAGGAAAGATCTGAAATATCCGGCACCATCTATCTGGGCAGCTTCGATCAGTACTTTGGGCACCTGTCTGAAGAACTGATAAAAAATCAGGATGAATATCTGACATTTTAATCCCTGTCCAAAAAGTGAAGGAAGCAGGAAAGCCTTCAGTGTTCCGACAAGACCATAGTCAGAAAACATAACATAGGTAGGCATCATGGTTATCTGCGGCGGAAGAATAAAGGAAAAAATCAATAGTCCCATCATGATCTTTTTTCCCCTGAACTCAAATCTGGCAAAGCCATATCCGATCACAGAACAGACTGTAACATTCAAAAGTGTAGGAAGTCCGGCAACAATGATGCTCTGCAGCAGTGTCTTCATATAATTCATCGCTGTGGCAGCCTGTGTGAAGTTCGCTACATTAAAGGTACTCGGAATCCAGCTGACAGAAGTGTCAAGCAGATCATCCAGGTCCATCATGCTTTTACTGACCATATAAAGCATCGGATACAGATATACGAACCCGATACAGATCAAAAGACCGTATACGATCAGCTGTTTGATAAAGCCGTTTTTTTCCTTGCTGCCAAGAAAAAACTTTCTTATCTTATCTTTATTGACAGAAGGATGTGACAGGTAGCGTTTCAGTCTATCGAGCTGTGCTTGCGATTTTCCTTTCATTCCTGCGATTCCTCCTTCTGATCTTTCTAACTTCTCTTGCATCCTTCCGATGCTTTCTCTTCATTCGTGCCACCTGTCTGTCGTAAGCATCTTTTCTGGTCATCAGCACAATACCGACCGCTGCTACAAGAAGCGTCACTACGATTGAATACAGCCAAGCCATGGCAGATGCATATCCATACCCCTGTGAGGCCGCGAACATGGCATCCTGAATCATTACAATAATACTGTTCTGCTCGTTATTCGACAGGAAAATCACGGTATACACTGCATTCAGCAGCAACATTGGCTTGATTGTCGGAAGAGTGATCTTCCAGAAACATTCCCACCCTGAACCACCGTCGATCTTAGCCGCGTCGTACAGTGTCGAACCGATTTTCTGTAAAGCCGACAGAAAGATCAGGATCTGTACCCCTGAATACCATAAGATCATGATCATATTCTCAAACAGACTGGTGATAGCCGTGACAATCGAGCCCGGCAGTACCCCTGACAACAGACCTGTTATCAGTGTCACATTCATGGAGGGTACGGTTGCTGCGCCTTGATCTGCAAGCATCCCCATGACCGGTCCGCTGACTACGATGACCGGCAGGAAAAATATCAAACGGAAAACGCCTTTCAGCTTGATCTTATCATTCAGAAGCATGGCAATGATCAGTGCAAATACAACAATTACAGGTACGGAAAGCAGTGTGTTGAGCACGTAGCTCCAGATTGTAGTCGGGAAGCTTGCATCTTCGAACCATATCTGTGTAAAGTTATGGGATCCGACGAAGCTGATGATCCTTCCCTTCGGTGTCATTTTAATACTGGCAAGTGCGAACTGAAATGAATTTGACAACGGCATGATCAAAAAAGCTATGACGCCAATTACCCATGGAAGCACGAACAGGTATCCTGCTATGGCTTCTCTCCGCTGCAAAGTTCCGGCACGTCTTTTCCGTCTGGGCTTTTGTCCTTTTGCTTCTTTCGGTAAACTGGCCTTCTCACTTATCACTGTGTTCTCTGCTTTGATTTCTGTCATTTCGCATCACCTACCTTATACGACATTGCATCCACAGTGATGCCGTCCACGCTCACTGCTTCGTTGCTGTAATTAACATAAATCTTTACTCCGTTGTCATAGGTCACTACAGTAACGCCGGAGTCGAGACGCTCATGGTCAATTATGCAGGAATCCTTCACCTGTTCATATACCTGCTTCAGTGCTTTGTCATATTCGATAATATCATTTTTGTAAACACTGTATTTGGAACTGTACAGGTCCGCAGAATTCGTGTAGATCAGCTTAGCAGAGTCTTCATATGTAATATAGAAGGAAGGATAAACGCCGCTTTCGACCAGTTTCAGAAAAAATTCCTCTTTGTTCGCTTCAAAATTCACATATTCCGAATACATCGGAAGAATTCCCTTCAGTACGATAGAAAGGAAAGGTACTTCCTCACCTTCAAAAATATAATTGGATGTTCCGACCGGCATATCAATATAGCTGTCCGTATGATTCCAAAGATATGCAAACGGCTGTTCAAGAGTCAGATTCAAAGAATCATCCATTTCCGAAATAAGAGCATCGTACTTTTCTGCGGTATATTCTCTCGAATAATAATTCCCGCTGTAGCTGAAAGAGAACAAAGTATCTGAGATACCTGCCACCGCTACGTTCTCAATCTCATTTCTGGTAAAACTCTTTAATAACTTTTCACTCAGCTGCGTTGTTCTTGCTGGAATCAGATACAGGAATCTGTCGTATACCTCTTTGTAAGTGAATTCTTCAAAAATACGCTTATTGATCTGTTTGACCACATTAAAGGTCGTATTGTTTGTATCCGGATTGATCCTGAGCATATCCTGATACAGATACAGATCAATACCGGTGTCTTTCAGATCATCAAGCAGGGAGGTAATACCGGAGTTTCCGCCAATCGCTCTGTCTGCTTTGAATTTTGTAACAGGAAGGTCATAGATACCGCCTTTCTGCCAGCCCTTATACAAACTTAAGATATCGGTAACTCCGGCATCTGATAGCTCATTGTACATTTCTCTGATATTTTCAACAGTAGTCATGGTCACTTTCTTGGTAAATATCAGCCATTCTTCCCGTTCGGTACCAAGAAAATCTATTCTTGTTTTATAAGTGTCATCCTTTTTCACCAGTCCGCCGTTGTCGAGCAGATAATTTCTATAAGCCACCGCAAGTCCGCAATAGTCAGCCTGATCCTTATCCACAAAACGGTAACGCACTGTCAGGTTCTCATGTGTTCTGTCTGACTCTGCCTGTGTGATAGACCCGCCTGAATTACTGCTGGTCGGCTGAACGATCAATTTACGCAGTATAAATTTCGTATAAACACGGTTATAGTTCAGAACAGCACCATTCGGATATGCCTCGATCTGTGCACTGTAAGAACCTTCTTCAATGATTCCCAGATAGCCGAGCTCCGAATCTGTATGCACCATGCCAAATACAGGTGCCAGGATATTTTCTGCTTCATTGACTGTCTGATACTCATCCCAGAATAGCGATATCACTGCCGAATCCTTGATTCCAGCATTTTCGCCGTACACAGGCTGTACAAAACCGCCGCTGAATCTGCCTTCCTTGTCATCAAGATAGATGATAGAACCGCTTCCGTCCGGAACGAACATATAACCGTCCCTGTCTCCAAGATAGGTATATCCCATAAAAGGGTATATGCTGATGGTGGAGATATAGTTTCCTGTAGATGGATCCTCCACGATGCTTTCATCTGGTATATTGACAATTACATCGCTTCCATCCAACGTAACATTTACTTCATAGCCAAACTGGAACTCATCATAAAAAACTTTGGCGTGAAATCCATTGGAAAGCAGTTCGACCGAAATGTTTGGAGCGTTGTTCACAAGGTCAGCCTGCTCGGTATCATTTACACCAGAAATCACACCAATTACAAACCCTGATTTCATGTAACCATTCCACTTGGCATTACTGTCCGGATCATCCTCACGCAGTGTGGATTCCATAATGGCTCCGGTCTCTTTATCCCGCAGCAGGATGGACAATGTCGGTTCATAAAAATACATTTCCATGGTATCGCTTTCTGCAATCAGTGTATGCCCATAGATTTCCTGCCCCGGATCAGCTATGACTGCATATTCGATACCTGTCTGAGCCGCAGTTTCATCCGCAGTACTACCTGCCGTCTCCTCAGCATACGCCATTGGACTTTTGACAGACCCAATGACAAGTGAGAACATGATTACCATACAGACAGCATATCGCAGGAACTTATACATATTTCCTTTTTTCCTAGAACCCAAGACGATACACCACCTCTCCGCCGATCGCAATAATGAAATCAAATACCTGTGACCACAGTACATAGAGGATAAACACAAGAAGCACCGCGATCAGGACCGCAAAGAAGGTCAACGCTATCACTTTCACTGTTTCTTTGACCGTATAATTATTAATCTCACGTACTGATACCAAAATCAAAATAACGATCCATGCATACATGAATAAGTTACCAAACCGCACCAGAAAGCTTTCATTATATGTGATCAGGTGCGTTACAACAAAAATGATCGGCTGTATAATCAGATACGGTGTCAGGCTGTAGGCCATGCTGCAGTAAATATGCCTGAATCTACCTTCGCCGTCATTTATGGTACAGATCAGGTAGTTACAGGAAATCAGAAGCAGGAACACGATGAACACCTGACCGATATCCGTTACCAGATCGTACCTGCCTTCTCTTACATACTTGAACAAAAATCCCGAAAAGTACTTGCTTATTATTGAAATAATAACAAATGCCGACAGCAGCAGGTTCGCAGCAAGATATGAGTCCTTGCCTTCCCGCTTAATGCCATAGCAGCCATCGATTGGATGTTTGATATAATACCCAGCATAGCGCAGCTGCTGATATAGTGTTTTATCGGATATCACTTTGAATCTGCGTCTGAAAGGATTGAAAATGCCCTTCTTTCTCTGCAGATAACCGGCAATCCTTAGCAGAACAGCAATACCGATCAGTATGCCGACTGCCTGAACCAGATTATTCTGCAGCCAGATATTTCGTATTTCCCAGAAGGCATCCGAATATCCGTCCCAGTCTTTTGCCAGCTTTGAATATTTCATAGCCATGGTATAATTTTCTTCCTGAAGATATGCACGACCCATAGCTTTATTGGCATAATCAAACAGGCTGTTCATCTCAAGAACCTGTGTCAGCGGTTCTTTGCTCTCTGTATATTTTCCTTTGGAATACAGGTAAAGTGACTCGTGCAGCAGGTTCGTGAATTCAGTCGGTTCATAGATCTGAATCTGCGCCAGGTCGGAATCCAGAAGGAAGATCCTGTTGTCACTGTCTACAGAGATCGCTTCCACTTTTTTGCCAAGACCTATTCTCTGTCTTCCGTCATCTGCTCCGCCGAACACAAAAAGCAGTTCACCTTCATTATTGAACTCGTAAATATAGCCCTGAGAAGAAGCCATATATATATTTTCATAATTACCTGTTGTTACAGCAGCCGGAATCTCATCATATGCGTCCGGTTCAAGCTGATTGACGCCGGCAATGTTCAGACATTTTAATGTATCAAGTCCGTCGCCCTGGGTAACCGTATAGATAAGTCCTTTTTCATCAATAGACAGATTCTGCGGCGTTGAAGGAATAATGCTGATCAGCTTTGCACGCTGTGCATCGGAAAATACCAGTCTTTGAATGATCTGAGTCAGCGTGACATCTACATAGTTCGTGCCAAAGTAACCAAGGAATGTACCGCCGTCCGTAGGACTGATCTGTACGATACCGTTCATGTTACCTTCACAGATAATGTACATATTTCCGCTTTTGTTCACAACGATCTTCATTGGCTTAAAATCCATATCGGCACCATACAAGGGGTGATCCGGTTTGCCGTATTCATTGACAAGAGCTCCTGTCTCATCGAATACAAAGATTTTTTCTGC
>QKDK01000127.1 GCA_003252135.1 Clostridia bacterium | reverse complement strand
ACGTTTTCAGCAACATATTCCTTATACGCATCGAATATGGCTGATATTTTAATCTCTTTCAGATCTGGTTCAATCATTAACTCTTTGAAGCTCTCCAAAATCTTTTTATTATCCATCAAAGAAGTCTGCTCAATTATATTTGTTAACATATGATCAACTTTTAATGTGTATTCACTAAAATCATGTCCCTCAATCGCTGGTACCATAACAGCTTCCAGTTTCTCTTTAATTGCTTTTTCTGCGCTTCCCCATCTAAAGATATCTCCTATAACGCTTTCTATTGCTGAGATAAGCTTTTTTTCAATAATATCCTCAACGGTTCCGTCCTCTAATTTTTTAGCAATGATACTGCTTATACTTTCTTCTAAAGTCATTATTTCTTCCTTTCTCCGGGGCTGTTACACCCCGGTACACAAATATTCGATAAGGAGGTAATAGCATTTGTGGTATGTATCCCCTCCGGTGGTGCCTAATACAACTTACCGCCCATCAGTTTACGGATGATATCCTCTCTCTGGTATAACCCTGCTGCCGATGGCACTCTCTTAAAGTGCTTTTCAATATATTTTGTTGATTTACCTAACACTGACGCGATTTCTTTGTTGCTATATTCTGTGTTTTTAAATACCCGACAAAGTCTGTCCTGCATCTCTTTTTTATATATCAGGTCTATTTTTCTGTTGAGGTGAGGGCCATTATTGCCCTCATGCTCCTCTAATGTCAGGTATTTGTAATTTAGCTCAAAGTCAAGTCCGCCCTGACTCCTAAATACTATGTGATGTTTATGCATGTTCCAACTCCTTACATTGACTTAATCTGATATCATGTTATAATGTTCGAACAAGTGTTTGTGTTTTGCGGAGGTGCCCATGTACAAGAGAATTTCCTTTGCCGGGAAGTGCCCGACCCAGAAGCGTGAGTATACAATCAAGCTTGATTACAATCTGGTCAGATATAACGGCTGGCCCACACTGGAAAAAGGCTTTTTATATTGCGATTACATCCGCACCGGTGGGACCTGCGGCTTTGCTGTATGCCCTATATACAAGGCTGCTCCGCAGGATCCCACTCCGCCAGCTCCTCCAACATTTCACTGGCACTAATATATTGCCCTAAAGTCTGCTTTTTCAAATGCATATACCAGGTTCTCAGCAATGTTCCTATCCTGCTTTGACAGCCAGTCAACTGCTGCCTGCTCAGATTCAATGAGATCTGCATTATCAAATAGTTTTCCGAGCAGTTCTTTTATTCCCTCTTCCTGGTTATCAATGACTTCGCCCTCGAGTATTTCTTCTGATATCCCCGACGTTTGTGTCGGTGGCATGCTCTCACTGTGCAGCCTTATGCCTGCAGACTGATCTGGCTCATTATTGCTCAAGTACACATTCATTTTCAGTGTATCGTTGTCTTCTGATTGGTTCTGAGTGTTAGTATTTAATGCATCTGTGGCGCTTTCTTCGTTCTCTTGTTGCACCGGTACAACTTCGCTTTCTGTCTCTTCATCCATTGACAAGCCTGATAAGTACATACATGAGCTATTATTATCGTTCGTACAGGATTCTTTGCTTGCTATAAGGCATCTTGCTTCACTGTCAAACTTACACGAAAGAGGATTATCGTCCTGTTCTGACCCTATTTGCTTGTATTCCGGTGCGATATTCTCCTGATCTGGTGCTTTTACCGCTGGTTTTACTTCTGTTTTTGTCTCAATTTTGCTTTCAGATTCAGCCTTTTTAACATCTGAATTCTGTGTTTTTCGCGACGTCGCGAAAATGCCCTCAACCACTTGATTTTCCTGTGTTTTATCCACATTTTCTTGTTCCAAATCAATACCATAAAATTCACACCAGACACCTTTCTCTGCTCCTGCTGATTCGATGTAAATAGTATGTATTTCATGCATGAATTCCGCCCACGTCATTGCTATTGGTTCAGGTTGAGTCATCAGTTTATATTTGATACCGATATTCCATTCATACATGAAGAGGAATACAATACCTTTTTTATGGGTTTGATTCTCGCCTGGATTTATTACCGCTGCTGCCGGCTCCCACTCGCCTTTTGTGATCAGTTCCATGGCCGTTTCAAGCATTTCTTTTCGCTTTTTATCAGCAAAATAGTCAATGATACACTTTTGTAATGGAGTCTGAACCTCTCTTACATCAGCATCCGGTATCTCCTGTTTATTAAAGCGTTTCAGGTCCCTTATATCTTTTACAGTGTTCTTTTCAGTTATGAGCATGCATTCCGAATCCGGAAGTGCCAGCATTTCTGCCAGTTTACTGCTGCTTATGCCTTTGAAATCCTGTTTTAATTCGATTGAGTTTCCATCCTCTGAGAATCTTGTGTTTATGGCCATGAATCTGTATGTTGTAGCTTGATCAAGACCATATTCTTTTTTGGCAAACTCAATAACATCTTTACAGCCGTCAAACATTCCGCTTTCCTTGATCTGTTTTAGCCGGTACCCGATATATACAAAGTCTTCAGTGACTTCCTGAAGCTTTCTTCGGATGTCTTCCTTCCACTGGCTCCATTCGTCCAGTGTTATCTGTGTGCATTCTTCCATTCTGTTTCCTCCCTTAACCTGCCGCCTGGATCTTAATCCTTAGGTTTTTCTCTTCTTTCCGATTTCGTTCATCAATAGCAGCTTTCCATTCACTTATCGCTGCATCGATTTTCTCTATATCCGGCTTTCTGTCATATGCAGAAAAGTATTGAATTACTTTGCCATCCCAGTCGACTTCAATGGTGTAATATGGTTTTGATTTTTCGGTGATCCTTCGAAGGAATATTATGAAATGATTTCTCTGGTTCATGCTTCTGATATAATTATCCGATGCTCCTACGCAGTGATGCAGCCTTCTTCCTTCTTTGGTTATGTCAGCTGCACATCTTGGAGCAATAAATGCATATTCCTTTGTTTCAAATCCAAAATGCTCGGTATTCTGTTTGTAATCCTCTTTAATCTTTTCAAATCTCTGATTCACATCTTTGTCTCTGCTGGTCTTCTCTTTTCTATTCTTTTCTTTGAGATACTTGTTGTGAAATTCCATCATCCTTGCGTTTTTGCAAACAATTTCGTCGTTCAGATCAAGGCCTCTATCTTCTGCCATGTCCAAATAGTCCGTGAAATACCTTCTGGTCTGGCCAAAATCATAACCATGCATTTTCTGTTGTCTCTCAAGGAAGTTCAATGTTTTCTGTAGTGTCATTCCGGTCCTGTTCATTTCCAATTTACTAATATCCACTTTGTTGTCCTGAATAAATTTAATATTTTCGTCTGTGACCCTGCTGCCAGTACCTCTTTCATATTGCAGGGCAGCAAGTACATTGCTTCCACCATTGAACTTCTTTAATCGATACATCCGCTGTTTATCAAGTCTTAATGCATCATGTACTCTTTTTACTGAATGGTCGAACAGGCTCCTGTTTTCTTTGTTTTCCATGATTTCATCTGATAGCTTACTGAGTCCACTGTTCATCAGGTATTCGATTATAGGATATTGCTGCAATCTTCGGAGTATATACCCCGGATCAATGCGTCTCCTGCTGCCTCCCATGAAGAACCTTTTGAAATCTACATTAACAAATGCTTCGTTCTTCAGTTCACGCTTTAAGTTCTTTGTGAACATGAGCCCCGTTCCAAAATCATGAGAATAATAACTGAACTGACTCCTCCTGCACTGATAGCACCACCGATATATTCCGGTGTACTTGTATTCCCCATATTCGTACAGTCTTTCATTCACAAAACTATTATTCAGCTTCTGTCTTAGTATTTCATGCTTATTAAACTCAAGGTTCTCCCATCCTTTTTCATGCCTTCTCTTGATGCTACATTCAAATTTTCTCAGTATATAACCACTTTTATCTATTAACTTCTGAAGGATTACTACATCGCTGCTATCATTAACATACTTTTGCTTGTTCCATGACCTATAGACAGCATTAGTCTTACATTCCGGACAGATCACTTCTTTTCCATGTTCTGGTTTACTGCTGTTAGTCGCTGGTGCCGGCATCCATTTTTCGCAATGTGTGCAGTAAACGTTCGGCCAGCTATATGGTTTCTCTTTCTGGTAGAACATGGTTTCTTTGAAGCAATTCTTTATCACCCAAGAGTCAAAATCTTTCGGCAGATCAGGTACCTCATTCATGACTGAATCAATTTCTTCTAATTCGTTCTTATGCTTCTTTCGCAATGCATCCTTCTTGATAGTACTTTGGAAGTCCAAGACAGCTTCCCTGATATCTTTATTCATTCCTGTCGCAAAATACTCGTTCACTATGTCTCTTGCCTCTTGTGGCTGAAAATTCTTTTTTGCATATACGTATGATGTATCATTTCCGCTGTCATAACTTAGCATGTCGATCTTTGCAGTTCTCCATTTATCTACTTCCGGTTCATACGTAATGTATTTGTTATTGCCACGGTCTATGAAGATTTCAAATTGTGGCTCTCTGTTTCCCCTCATAATCCTTGCACGAGTGAAAGCTGATACTTTCAAAATTGCTCCAACTACTATTGCAGTGAAAAAATAGTAATATGTGTATGAGCTTGTCGAATATGTATGCTTCTTGCCTTGAAAGTCAGTCCAGCTATTTTCAGTTGTCACTTTCTTGTCATCTTTTGCTGCTTTAATCATGGCTTCAGTGGCAATAAGATGTTTCATAGTCAGCAGATCCTTTTTATTCATCGCCCCACCTGCTTTCCAGTGTAGTAATCTGACATGATCTGCTTTGCTCTTCCCATCCCTGGGATGCCAAGAGTGCATCGTCCCGCTGTTACCCCTGCTGCCTTTAAGATGTCCTTATCTACCTGTGTTTGATTCTTAAAGCTCCATGTAAGTAAAGCACCGATGGCACCTTTTAAGCTCTTTTTTTTCGATCTGATAGCTTTTGCCATGTCAGGATCCTCAAAGCATCTGCTCTTTAAATACTCAACCCAGTCTTTCATGATTTCGACCGGTTTCAACTCTTCTGATTCGATGTCAATCTTTCCGATCGCTGCTGCCATGTCATCACATAAAAAGATGATGTCACCATCAATAAAAGCGTCTGCTATATCAACATCGATTCCGTTCTCTCTTGCAAGGATCCTTATGCTTTCAGTGTCCTTTTCTCTTCTAAGGTTCACTGCTGTTTCATTTATCTCTGCAGCGGAGTCAAATTCTCCAAATCTATCAAACATTGTTATTCCTCCCTGTCTGTTATATAGTCTATTTCTGCGTGTTTTAGCATTGTCTGCAGGTATGATCTGTACTGATTTCCCGCTTCTCCAAACGCACATATATCGTGCGTATTAACAAAATCAATGGTCTTTATCCAAAGGTCATTATTTGCAACATGGCACCATGCTTTTCTTTTTTTTATCCATCCTGCTGCTTGCCAGTCTAGCATGCTCTTATGTCTGTATGTCTCTGCTACATATGGACAGTCAAAGATCAGGTACACCTCGCATGGATCCTTTTTAAGGTGACTTAGTGCATCGATAGTGGCGTGCAGGTATGTCCTGTGCTTCGTAGTGTTAGTAAAACCGCCATAAACTGTCTTTGTGTATTCTTTTCCTTCTTCGGTTATGTACTCCATCACATAACCATATTTACCGTTACCGGCTTTTGGTGATCCGCTATAGTCGGCTTCGATGTAGATGCTTACTTTCTTTTTTTCCATCGTTACCTCCTAATCTCGTTTACGCATCCGTGCCCGGATGTAATAACCGCATATGTATTCTGAATACTTGATTTCGATATCCAGAAGCCTGTACTTATCCTTGTACATCTTCCTGAATATCTCTTCGCAGTTATCCGGTTGCTTTGCTATCTCGTTCGCTTTTCTTAGCGATAATTTGGTTACAGAT
>QKDK01000388.1 GCA_003252135.1 Clostridia bacterium | reverse complement strand
ACCATCCATTCCGGATAATATCTCTGTTTTTACTCCGTTCAATCTTTTTTTAAGTTCTTTTGCATCGGTATCAGACGAAACACTGGCAAGTACAGGCTGAAATTCTCTGATCTGTTTTTCCAGCAGGTCAATATTCTTCCCTGCACAAAGTGCAATGATCTGTAAATCTTTTTGTTCTCTTGCAATTTCCAGTGTCTGTGTTCCGATCGAACCAGTGGAACCAATTACAGCTATTTTTTTCATAAAAAGCCATCCGTTCTATTTTAATAGCATTAATAATGCAAAACAAACCGGTGCAGTGAAAATGATACTGTCGAACCGGTCAAGAACACCGCCGTGACCTGGAATAAGCTTGCCATAATCCTTGATCGAATATTGACGTTTTATACCTGAAGCAGCCAGATCGCCGATCTGAGAAAGAATAGAACCTGCAGCTCCTGTGATAGCAAAGGTAAGCTGCGGGTTATGTATAGTATGCAGATTATGCTTAAATACGGTCGCATAGATAAATCCGATCAGCGCTGCGCCAATAACACCGCCTAAGCAACCTTCAACTGTCTTTTTAGGACTGAGAACAGGTGTGATCTTATGTTTTCCTAGTGTTATACCGACAAGATATGCGCAGGTATCAGATCCCCATCCTCCTATAAATATGAGCCAGACAAGAAAACTTCCGTTCTCCATCATTCTTACCCTGTAAACAAAAGACAACATGACCACTACATAGAACATCCCAAAAAATACGATCGAAATGTCTTTGATATCATTATCAGGAAAGGTAAATACAAAGACTGCCATAAGTAACAGTAAAAAGCCTAATAAAAGAATTAGAATCAGCTCTTCTTTTCGAAAAAAAAGAAGAGTCAGATATGCTGCAGATGCAAAATATCCAACATAGGCCGTCAGCTTTTTATTGACCTGGAAAACACGGTATAATTCCATAAGTCCGATCAGTGCTGTTGCAGAAACAACACAAAAAAGGACCGGACCACCCAAAAGTATGGATGTTATGGCAATTATCATTAAAAGAATCGAACTCCTCAAACGTACCCAGAACATCAGACGCCTCCATATCTTCTTTCCCTTTTATTATAGTACGCAATGGCCTCTTCCAGATCTTTTTTAGAAAAATCAGGCCACAGAACCTCCGGAAAATAGAACTCTGTGTAAGACAGCTGCCATAACATAAAATTTGAAATTCTCTGCTCGGCACTCGTTCTGATCAGAAGATCCGGATCTGGAATACCTCTCGTATCAAGAGTTTCAGAAAACATCTTTTCATCAATCTCATCTGCTGAGATTTCGCCGGATTTTACTTTTTCTGCCAGTTTTCTGACGCTTCTGATGATTTCATCTCTTCCGCCATAATTCAAGGCTACCTGAAACTGAAGACCCGTGTTGTTCATCGAACTTTCTTCAAGTACATTAATACTTTCCTGAATATCCTTTGCAAGCCTTGAAGCATCACCGATGACCCTGACTCGCATATTGTTTTTTTTACTTTTTTTAACAGCATCCTTCATGTATACTCTGAGAAGATTCATCAGCCCATTCACTTCTTCTTCTGATCTTGACCAGTTTTCCGTTGAAAATGCATATACAGTAAGATATTTGACGCCCATATGAAAGGCGTCTTCACAGACACGTTCCAGGGTCTTGCTGCCTTGTGAGTGTCCATAGTTTCTCGGCATGTGTTTCTTCTTTGCCCAGCGTCCATTTCCATCCATAATGATAGCGATGTGCTCCGGCACTTTGTAATTGTCCATTCGTAATAAATCCTCTCTATGATAATAAATGGAACGTATAAGACTTATGAGCCTTCCCTACGTCCCATTGTATCATACACCATCATTTTTATTGTTATACGGTGAGAATTTCTTTTGCCTTATCATCCGTTAGTTTATCGATTTCTGCAATATATTTATCTGTAACTTTTTGAATTTCATCCTCAATTTCAGTTACGGCATCTTCAGAAATCTCATTCGATTTACCGAGCTTCTTGATAACATCGTTCGCATCACGTCTGATATTACGCACTGCCACCTTGGCATTTTCCGCTTTTTTCTTTATATCTTTAACAAGTTCTTTTCTTCTGTCTTCTGTAAGCTCAGGAAATACAAGACGAATAACTTTTCCGTCATTACCAGGGTTAAGTCCAAGGTCAGATGCAATAATTGCTTTCTCGATCTCTTTAATAAGACTTGATTCCCACGGCTGAATCTGGATTACTCTTGCTTCCGGAACGGAAACATTCGCAACTGCCTGCAATGGAGATGGCTGCCCATAATAATCTACTTTGATTTTATCCAGAAGATGAGGATTTGCTCTTCCTGCACGGATCGATGCATATTCTTCCATCAAAGTCACAACGGTCTTTTTCATTTTTTCTTCAAATGGTTTCACTTTTTCATTCATATTATACCCTCCACTTATTCACAGTTTATGAAACAGTTACAATTGTACCTGTACACTCACCAAACATATTTTTTGTGATGCTGTTTTCTTCATTCAGAGAAAATACCATCAATGGAATATTATTCTGCATGCACATTACAGTTGCTGTCATATCCAGTATGGCAAGTCCCTGGTCGAGCAGAACCTGATACGTAACACGGTCATACTTAACAGCATCCTTGTTAATATTCGGATCACTGTCATATACTCCATCCACTGCTCTGGCCATCATGATTATATCTGTTTCAAGCTCTATGGCACGCAGTGCTGTTGTTGTGTCTGTTGAAAAATATGGATGTCCGATTCCACCGGCGAGAAAAATAACTTTCCCGTCTGCAAAGCCTTCTAAAGCAGCATCCTTTGAAAAGAGCTCAGTCATACTGCCGCAGGAAAAAGGAGAAAAGATACGGGTCTTCATGCCAACAAAACGAAAGATTTCTGAAACATAAATACAGTTCATGACAGTAGCCAGCATTCCGATCTGATCTGCTTTTGTTCTGTCAATTGTTTCACTGCTTCTTCCCCTCCAGAAATTACCGCCGCCAATAACTATGGCTACCTCAATACCTTTTTCGACCAGTGTTCTGACCTGCTCTGCCACTTTAATACAGGTTGCCTCATCAAAACCGGTCTTTTTATCACCAGCCAGTGCTTCACCGCTTAGTTTTAACAATATTCTTTTATATTTATTCATAAATTCCCCATTCAAACTTGATTTATTCAAAAACATTATCTATATCGACTGAAGCATAGGTCAAGGAGCAAAAACCTTCTAATACTGCACCGTTATTCATCTGAACGGATTTTGCCTTCACATTACCTTTTATAATTGCTGTTGAATCAATGACTACAGGTCCATTAATATCGACCTCTCCTTTTATCGCTCCGGCAATAACAGCTGAAGTTCCTGATATATCTCCAATGATTACTGTGCCAAGACTGATCTTAACACTGCCTTCACTATTGAGATTACCTTCCAGACGATCTGTGCTGACATATATTTCAGAAGCCATGGAAGCACCTGTTACTCTTCCTGATATGGAAAGCTTACCAAGACATTCAATATCCCCGTTGATTGTTCCCATAACATCCAGTGAACAGTCTGAGATAATACTTCCGTTGATGGTCGTTCCCTTTGTGATCACTGTAACTGCATCTTTATCTTCCTGTGTCAATACCGGTTTAGAGAAACTGCGGTCTTCTCTTTTCTCAGCTTTTTCCTCAACACCATTTTCAATCAGCATCCCCAATAATTCTTCATCCAGATTTTCCGATTCAAAGTCATCCAGTACCGGTTCTTCTGTTATTTCCACTTCTTCGATATCCTGAACCGCTGTTAAATCGTCATTCATCTCTTCAACATCTGGGTTTACGAGCGTCGCCAGATTTTCTTCGTTCTGTGTATCCTCTTTGAAGTCCTTAAAAAAGCTCATGGCTTACCTCCTCTTATGATTAATGCTATTTATTATAATATACAAATCCCTCTGCTTTGTAAAGTAGAAATCGGAAAATTCTATGCTGTTCAAAGCGCGTATAAGGTGCCTGCTGTTTTACTTTATATGCTTTTGTTCATAAAATAAGGAAAGGCCATGAACATAATTTTCACGACCTCTCCTGATTGATTTATTTTTTGAATACCAATATTTTTGGTGTTATAAATAATACGTTTAGTGAATTAAATGCACTGTATCAGGTTATCTGTTAAATTCTTCTTTCGTGTCAAGAATTGCCGCATCCATTCTCTCAATAACTGCTTGGATCTGTTCTTTTGTAATGACTGCTGCGGGTTCAAAACGTATACATTTTGCATTTACCAGTGTACCTGCTGTCATAACACCTCTTGCAAAAAGTCCTTTGGCTATACTGTATCCAATATCACAGGTGGCGAATTCAACAGCAAGCATGAGACCAATACCTCTTACATCATCAATGATCGTTGGATATTTCTTTTTTAATGCTTCCAGTCCTTCTTTTAACTGAACGCCTTTTTCTGCACACTGACCAGGGATATCATGATCGATCATGTATTTAATTGTAGCGATTGCTGCAGAACAGCAGACAGGATTACCACCGAATGTCGGAGAACCTAATAACCATGGATTATCTACCAGTTCCTGCGTCCACATATGCGGTCTGCAGATAATACCTGTAATCGGCATGATGCCGCCGCCGAATGCTTTTCCGTAGGTGAGAATGTCTGGAACCACATCCTCTGCCTCACATCTCCACATCGTACCTGTTCTTCCCATGCCGCACTGTATCTCATCGAAAATCAGTGCTACTCCATATTCATCACAGATTGCACGGAGTTCTTTCAGATATCCCTTGGGAGGAATGATTACACCGGCTTCTCCCTGAATAGGTTCAACGATAACTGCCGCAACCTTTTCCCCGACTGCAACAAGATTCCTGATTGCCTTTCTTGCATCTTCTGCATTGCCATATTCAACATGCTGTACCTGCTGAACCATTGGCGTATAAGGAACACGGTATGTATATTTTCCTCCCATGGAGATAGCACCCATAGTCTTTCCGTGAAATGCACCAACGGTCGATATATACCATCTACCTCCTGTCGCAATTCTTGCAAGCTTTAATGCCATCTCTACTGCTTCAGCTCCGCCGTTCGTAAAAAAACAGTACTGCAGATCGCCAGGTGTAATATCAGCCACTGCTTTTGCAAGATATCCACGCAGCGGATCGAGGAGCTCCTGTGAATGCAGAGCCTGATGATCTAGCTGTGCTTTCACTGTATCCATGATCTCAGTGTTACGGTGACCGCAGGTATAGATACCAAAGCCACCAAGACAGTCTATAAACTCTTCGCCGTACAGTCCTTCGCATACGTTATCATGATCTGACCACTCTACGACAGCTGAGTTTGTTGAAACTGATTTTCTATATTTCAACCAGCCTGGACTAACATAATTATCGAAATAATCGATGGTATCCTTCGTGATTTTTTCCTTTTCTGAATCATTCAGATTATCTGAATGAATGAAGCTTATTACCTCTTCCAGATCACTGCTGACTTTTTGAAATTTCATATTATTTTCCTCCTGATTCGAATCCTTTAACTATAGAAAGAAGCCTGTGAATACCACACAAGCTCCTTTGATTGTATATACTCATACTAGATTAGTTTTGAACAAAAGTAAATGAAGCGCAAGTACCATTATTCTACTTATTTTCGATTATGTATACTTCTTTATAAGTATATTTTTTAGTTTTCATACCACCCAATAATCCCTGGTGTAAGATTTAAGTTTATCTGCTTGACTTCCTGATATTCCTCAAGGCCATGAACTCCAAGCTCCCTGCCAATACCGCTCATTTTGTAACCGCCCCAGGGCGCTTCGTTAAAGGTTGGATTATAGCAGTTGATCCAGGTGATTCCGGCTCTGATCTCTTTGATTACACGCATGGCCCTTGTTACGTCGGAAGTAAATACCGCTCCTGCCAGTCCATACGGTGTGTCATTTGCAAGTGCTATCGCTTCTTCTTCCTCGGTAAAGGTCTGAATGGTCACGACCGGTC
>QKDK01000008.1 GCA_003252135.1 Clostridia bacterium | reverse complement strand
GTAAAGAGCGGACGTATGAACAGAATTCTTGGATTTGTGGCAGATAAGCTGAACATGAGGATCGTAGGTGCCGCAAGTGATGAAGGAAGGCTGGAGATTCTGCATAAGGTCAGAGGGGAGAAAAAAACAGTCGCAACAATACTGGATGAAATGAAAAAGCATAAATTCAATGGCAGTCATGTGGTGATAGGGCATTGTTTTAATCTGGAAAGTGCCGAAGCCCTGAAGAGAAGCATACAGGCTTTATGGAACGGAGCAAGAGTAACGATTCTTCCGACAAGAGGCCTTTGCAGCTTTTACGTTGAAGAAGGCGGCTTAATGGTAGGATATTAACAGATCATAATGAAAGCAGCAGGAAAGCTGATTCCTGCTGCTTTTTTGCATGAATGGTAGAATTTATCAGGAAAAATCTATAATAACGTAAAATCAAGAACAGAACTTATATCAAAAATCACATTAGAATGAGCCGAAAGAAAAATGGAAATTAGAAAATTTGTAATGTTTTAATGCAATTACTATGTTATGATTATAGTATTACAGGGTCAATATTCCTTTGACTTCAACTCATAATATAAATAATCCAGACAGAGGGTATAAGTATGCTTACGGAAAAGAGATTTGAGGAAATTGTTAATCTGGTCAATGAAAAGGGCAATGTTACCGTACAGGAATTAAAGGATATTTTTCAAATTTCTGAATCTACAATTCGGAGAGACCTGACAGTCTTGCACGAGAATGGTAAGCTCATCAAGGTTTTTGGCGGCGCGATTGCGCTTGAGAATAGTATCTTTACCAGGGATATCAGAGTAGATGAAAGAAAGCAGCTGAACAGAGAAGAAAAGATAAAGATAGCGCAGTATGCTGCCAGTCTGATTCGGGAGGACGACTTTGTCTATATTGATGCAGGTACGACAACGGAATATATGATTCCGTACATTGATAAACTTCAGGCAACTTTTGTAACAAATGGCGTGAGTCATGCGCAACGGCTGGCAGCAGCAGGACTCCATGTAATTCTGATCGGCGGTGAACTGAAGGAGTCTACAGAAGCTGTTGTTGGAAGTACCGCGATTGTAAATGTGCAGAAGTATCATTTTACCAAAGGCTTCTGGGGAACGAATGGAATCAGCAGGAAAAGCGGGTTTACTACCCCGGACTTTGACGAAGCCATGGTCAAACAGGTATCCATGGAGAACACAAGCCAACGGTATATTCTGTGCGATTCAAGCAAATTCAATCAGGAAAGTGCAGTAACCTTTGCAAACCTTGAAAGTGCGATTATCATAACAGACAAGGCAGAGGATCCGCAGATTAAAAAATGGAATAATATTATTGTTCCGTAGTTGCATGATTTTGACTGTTTGTTAATAATAGCCACAGGGTGCAAAGACTTTACCAAGTACATAATCAACAAATAAAAATGCGCAAAATGGATATAAGAGCAAAAAAAGAGCAGACAAAGCAAATGACTGATAAAGCAAATGACTGATAAAGCAAATGACTGATAAAGCAAAGAACAAGCAACGGGCGGACTGGGATAATGAGCGAGTTTGCCTGTTTTTTTGACTTAACATGACTGAATACGACTGAAAACTGTTGATTGTGCACAAATTACATAATAAAGATTGTGCATATATACGATTGATAATGACTGAATATGACTGTATAATGCATATATAAAGAAAAATAAATCACAAACAGTCACAAATTGGTAAAGGAGGTCACTGCTTTGATTTACACAATGACATTTAATCCTGCATTAGACTATATTGTCGCAGTTGATGATTTCAGACTGGGTATGACAAATCGGACAACAGAAGAAATATTACTTCCCGGAGGGAAAGGGATTAATGTATCGATCGTTCTGAAAAACCTCGGAGTCGAAAGTACAGCACTTGGTTTTATCGCCGGATTTACGGGCAAAGAGATAAAACGAAAGCTGGAGGCTCTGGGCTGTATAACTGATTTTATTGAGGTTCCGGAAGGTATTTCGAGAATCAATATGAAGCTGAAAAATCTGGAAGGCACTGAAATCAATGGGCAGGGGCCGCACATAGGACCAGACAGCCTGAACAGTCTGATGTCACAGCTAGACAGACTTAAGGAGAAGGATGTCCTGATACTTGCAGGAAGCATACCGACTTCACTGCCTGACTCGGTTTACAAAGACATCATGGAACGGCTAGCAGATAAGGGAATTTTAATTGCTGTTGATGCCACAAAAGACCTGCTGGTCAATGTGCTGAGCATGCATCCGTTTTTAATCAAACCGAACAATCACGAACTGGAAGAGATTTTTGGAGCGAAGCTGCAGGGTAAAGAGGATGTAATCAAATATGCACGCAGACTTCAGATTATGGGTGCAAAGAATGTACTGGTTTCCATGGCAGGAGAAGGCGCAGTTTTTTTATCAGAAGCTGAACAGACATTTCAGTTAGCAGCACCAGAAGGCAGGCTGGTCAATGCAGTCGGCGCAGGTGACTCCATGGTGGCAGGTTTTATGGCAGGCTGGCTGAAATACAGAGATTATGAGACAGCTTTTAAAATAGGTGTTGCAACAGGCAGTGCCAGTGCATTTTCAATGAATCTGGCTACAAAAGAGGAAGTAGAAGCTTTGTTAGTACAGATGGAACGGAAACGATAGATGCAGCGAAAACAATAGATACAGCAGAGGCTATAGATACAGCGAAAACAAAAATTTCAGCAGAGACAATAAACACAGGAAAAAGTAAAAGAATTGAAACCGGTGACATATGTTGTTATGTGCAGAGCCTGCACAGAAAAGGGGTCAAAATGAAAATAACTGAGTTGTTATCAAGAGAAAGTATATCATTGAATGTAAAGGCAACAGATAAAAGCAAGGCGATCGAACTTGCTATAGAGCTCATGGAGAAATCGGGCAGGATAACGGATAAGAAAGCATTTTACCAGAAAGTCATGTCAAGAGAAGCAGAAGGTTCGACCGGCACTGGAGAAGGCATTGCAATTCCGCATGGAAAAGGTGATATGGTGAAAGCACCGGGACTTGTTGCCATGGTCATACCGGATGGTGTTGATTTTGATTCTCTGGACGATGAACCGGTCAGCCTTTTATTCCTTATTGCAGCACCTAATACTGAGGACAACGTTCATCTGGATGTACTCAGCAGATTATCTGTATTGCTGATGAATGATGAGTTTGTTAGTAAACTGAAAAAAGCAAAAACTGTTGATGAATTCTTACAGGTCATCGATGATACAGAAAATGCAGGAGAAAAGAATGAAGCTGAATCTGAGAAAAAAGCAGCAGAACAGAAAGGTTACAGATTTCTTGCAGTAACAGCGTGTCCTACCGGCATAGCGCATACTTATATGGCAGCTGAAAGCCTTGAAAAGGCTGCAAAAGCAAAAGGCTGCAGTATTAAGGTCGAGACCAGAGGATCAGGCGGAGCAAAAAATATCCTGACTGAACAGGAGATCGCACAGGCAGAATGTATCATTATAGCTGCAGATACAAAGGTGCCGATGGATCGTTTTTCTGGCAAAAGGGTCATTGAATGTCAGGTATCGGACGGAATAGGAAAAGCAGCTTCTTTGATAGAACGCGCTGAAAGAAAGGAAGGATATCTTTACAAGACTTTAGGAAATGCAGCTGTGGATTATAAAAAGCAAAACAGTAAACCTTCCATCGGACACAGAATCTATATGCATCTGATGAGCGGCGTATCACATATGCTACCTTTTGTCGTAGGCGGCGGTATTCTGATTGCAATTGCATTTCTTCTTGATTCCATTGGTGTTGATATGACAACTCTTTCAGCTGAACAGAGGTCGAATTTTGGTTCGATCACAGCAGAAGCAGCAATTTTTCTTAAGATCGGAAAAGTCGCCTTCGGGTTCATGCTTCCGGTGCTTGCAGGGTACATTGCCATGAGCATAGCAGACAGACCAGGTCTTGCAGTAGGCTTTGTTGGAGGTGCAATCGCAGCAGCCGGAAAATCAGGCTTCCTGGGTGCGCTGGTAGTCGGTTTTCTTGCAGGCTATATTGTAATTTTGTTAAAGAAGCTGTTTGTAAAACTACCTAAAACTGTTGAAAAGCTGGCACCTGTATTACTCTATCCTTTTTTTGGAATACTGATCGTCGGACTTTTGATGGTTTTTGTGGTAGAACCTCCGATCGGAGCACTGAATAATGCACTGCAGGATGTTCTCAACAGCATGGGCAGCACAAGTAAGATTCTGCTTGGTATCGTGGTGGCAGGTATGATGGCAATAGATATGGGTGGACCATTTAATAAAGCAGCTTATTTATTTGGAGTTACAAGTATAGCGAGCGGAAACTTTGATATCATGGCAGCTGTTATGATCGGCGGAATGGTGCCTCCATGTGCTATCGCATTATCTACCATACTGTTTAAACGTAAGTTTACTAAAGAAGAAAGAGAATCCGGGCCTAGCAGCTTTATTATGGGTCTGTCATTTATCACAGAAGGTGCAATTCCTTATGCTGCAGCTGACCCGATCAGAGTCATTCCGTCCTGTATCATAGGTTCTGCACTGGCAGGAGCTTTATCCATGGCATTTAAATGTACGCTGATGGCACCGCATGGCGGAATCTTTGTATTCCCGGTCGTAGGAAATGCACTATTCTATCTGCTGGCACTGGCAGCAGGAACCGTTGCAGGAGCTCTTGTTCTTGGCATCTTGAAAAAAAGAGTGGCGTAGAGTAAAGTATAGTTAAAGAAGTTTTTATCTTATTGCAGGGATAATTTATACGAAAGGAATGACAAACTATATGAAGGAATATACATACATTATTACAGATCCTGAAGGAATTCACGCGAGGCCTGCAGGTGAGCTGGTCAAACTGCTGAAGGGCTTTCAGGCTGATATAGTCATAAGAAAAGACGGAAAAGCAGTTGATGCAAAAAGAATCCTTGGTGTCATGAGTCTGGCTGCAAAACAGGGACAGGAGATAATCATGACAGCAACAGGAGAAGATGAAGAAACAGCCATAACAGCGATAGAAGCATTTTTAAAAGAAAATATGTAACAGGTGATTTTACATCAGGTTTTATCCTGTTTATTATTCTGGGTATATTGTAGCTGATTAAGTGAACAGCTGTTATTAGGAAGATGTATTTGGTGAAGGAGGTTACCATGAAGATCTGTCAGGGGAAAAGTGTCGGTCAGGGTATTGCTATTGGAAAACTGTATGTTCATTTAAAAAAAGAACAATCGGTTAAGCGAAACAAAATTGAAGATACGGCACTTGAACTCGAAAGATTTCATGGTGCAGTGAAGACGGCCATTGAACAGCTGGCAGTTCTTTATGAGGCGTCCGTCCAGACAATTGGTGAAGCAAGTGCTGCAATATTTGAAATTCATCAGATGATGCTGGAAGACCTTGATTACATCGAAGCCATCGAAAATATCATAACCACACAGGAAGTCAATGCAGAATATGCAGTTGCCGCCACTTCCGATAACTTCTTTCAGATGTTTTCTGAGATGGAAGATGAATACATGAAGGCGCGTGCAGCAGATATCAAAGATATCTCGGAGCGGGTTCTGTCAGTTCTGAATGGCAAAAGCATGAGCATGGAAGAGACAGCAGAACAAGTCATCATTCTGGCAGATGACCTGGCACCCAGTGAAACGGTGCAGCTAGATAAGGAGAAGGTGCTAGCTTTTGTAACAATTCATGGCTCAATCAACTCGCATACTGCCATACTTGCCAAAACAATGAATATTCCGGCGCTTGTAGCGACAGATACAGAACTTGACCTGAACCTGAATGGTAAAACGGCAATTGTTGACGGAAGCGATGGCAGACTGATTATCGAGCCTGACGAAAAGACACTTGATGAATTGCTGCAAAAGAAAAAGAAGGATGATGAACAAAAGGAATTGCTATTGGAATTAAAGGGCAAAGAAAATATTACGATAGACGGCAGGGAGATCAAACTGTATGCTAATATAGGTAATACAAAGGATCTGGCATATGTTTTGAAAAATGATGCCGGCGGGATCGGGC
>QKDK01000119.1 GCA_003252135.1 Clostridia bacterium | reverse complement strand
CTGTCTGTTCTTGGAAAAGGAGAGATCTTTGGTGAAGGCATTGTCAGCACTGTCAGCCGGATATCACCAGTGACTGTGATCATAAGGGTTCCCAGTGTCATATTATATTTACCTTTTGAAGCAACGCTTACGACCTGCAGCAAAGTCTGCAGTTTTCACCAGCAGCTCATACGGAATCTTTTCATGATTCTGGGTGAAAAAAACTCTTCGCTGACATCTAAGATCGAACTTCTTCTAAGAAAAGGGATGCGTGAAAAGATTTCTGCTTTTCTATTAATGGAACAGACAAAAAACAATAATTTCACCTTTCAGATAACATTTAACAGAAATGAACTGGCTGAATATCTGAACGTATCCCGTACCTCCATGTGCAGAGAATTATCCAGAATGAAAGACGAAAAAATCATTGACTACTATAAGAATACTTTTCGTATTCTCTCTGCAGACAAATTAATCGAAGAAACATAATTCTGTAGCCCGGGCTACGAACTTTCCAGGCTGACCAGACTATGATACTTATATAAACAAGAAACGCTGCTTCTAAATAATCTGTTACATCACGAAAGGAGATATTGTATGAAAGCATTTATTGACAGAGAAAACTGTATTGCATGCGGTCTGTGCGAGCAGACGTGTCCTGAAGTTTTTGCTATGGCTGAGGATGGACTTGCTAAGGTAATCGCAGACAATGTTCCCGCTGCATTGATCGATCTTGCAGTAGCAGCTGCCGAAAGCTGTCCGACATCAATCATTACAGTGGAATAACACTGACATAGCACTGACCCTGCAATGATATAATCAGGTCAAAGAAATCAGTCTATAATCAGGAGGAAGATATGACATCATTTTTAGAGCTTTATGAGACTTTGGTTAAAATGACCCTGGAAGATCCGGAGGATGATTTTACAGACCTATATGCCGATACACAATATGATGGGACGCAGCTGGATTGTCTTCTTCATCCGGACAAACAGCCTCTGGTCTGGCGATTTTCAGAATGTGATTGTTCTAAGGAACAGCAGGAGGAATGTGCGGCAGTCTGTCCATTTCTTGCGATTGCCCCAAATCAGGAAGGCGGAATTTTAATCGATTCTTCCAAGTGCATCGGCTGTTCTTCATGTATAGACCACTGTAAAGGCAAAAAACTCATCTCCAGTAAAGATATTATTCCGGCTCTGCAGGCTGTCAGAGGTTCAAAGGGCCCATCCTATGCTCTAGTAGCACCTGCTTTTCTGGGACAGTTCAGTGAAAGCGTAACACCCGGAAAGCTTCGAAATGCTCTGAAAAAGATAGGGTTTGACGGGATGGTCGAGGTTTCTTTGTTTGCCGATATTCTGACATTAAAAGAAGCACTGGAATTCAACCACAGTATAACCTCTGAAAATGATTATCAGCTGACAAGCTGCTGCTGTCCTATGTGGATTGCCATGATCAGGAAAGTATATACACAGCTTCTTCCTCACGTTCCTCCATCGGTCTCTCCTATGGTAGCGAGCGGAAGGACGATCAAATTCCTGCACCCTGATTCCACAACTGTTTTTATCGGTCCCTGTATGGCAAAAAAAGCGGAAGCTAGAGAAGCCGATCTTCTCGGAGCTATTGATTATGTTCTGACATTTCAGGAAATGCAGGATATTTTTGATGCACTTGAGATAGATCCTTCAACGATGGAAGAAAGTGATAAGGATCACTCTTCCAGAGCCGGCAGAATCTATGCACGATCCGGCGGTGTCAGTGAAGCAGTTGCCAGTACGGTCAGGCGGCTGAACCCTGACAGTTCTATGAACATCAGAACAAAACATGCAGACGGCGTTCCTGCCTGCCGTGCTATGATCACAGAGCTTGCAGAAGGGAATGTGACTGCTAATTTTTATGAAGGAATGGGTTGCGTCGGCGGCTGTGTCGGCGGGCCAAAGGCAATTATTGACAAAGATACTGCCAAAGAGAATGTTGACCGGTACGGTGAAAAGGCAACCTATGAAACCCCCATCGACAATCCATATGTTATTGAACTGCTTCACAGGCTTCAATTTGATACTGTCGAAAGCCTGCTTCAGGATAGTGATATATTTACCAGAAAATTTTTATAACTGTTTATAATTTAAATGATGATTTACATTCTATAACCGATCAATAATGCAAAGAAGAAGCACAGCTTTATAACAACGCTGCGCTTCTTCTTTTAGTACATGTATATTTTAATATATGCATCAGCAATGGGAACCAGAATTTTATAACTAATTATCAAAATCATAGAACCACATACCGCGTAAATACAAGTATTCTATATCCTCACTTTTATTCATTGTCAATTCTGTAAACAGAAACTTCATACCATCGTCGCTGATAAAAGTAGTAGTATCAGACTGAGGGTTGTTCATTGATATTTCCCCGCTTTCCAGTCTCTGTTTCACCTGTGCAAGATCAAAAACAGCAATCACATTGAGTGCATCGTCAAGCAATGATATCTGGTCTGCTTCTTCGTCTGCTGATAACTGCAGGGAATAGTTTTTTCCCTGATAGACAAACTCAGCCAGGGTCTCGTCGCTTTTATCAGGAAGTGTATAGGAAACGGTGATATAGGCAAATACATCATAACCAGCCATTGATGTATCGACTGCTCTGTCAAGGTATGCAGAATAATAGGCTGTCTCGTCGACCTTGTCCCCATAAAACCCATACTGTGAAAATCCAAAGACATCTTCAAAACTTCTGCTGCTGTTGATCTCCTGCAGCCATGGAATATCATTTGTATATCCCATAGAAAACAGGTACTCATATGCTGTGGCGATCATATCCTTATCACTGTCTGATATGGAACTGTCGGCAATGATAGTATCTTCCGAGAACATATTGTTTCTGACAAGAATGTTCTTTAGTACATTTGTCTGACTGACCCTGGCAACTGTAAAAGCATCAACAGGTGGTATTACGGACAGGATGGACAGAGCAATTAAAACAGCAGCAATGATTCCATGTTTTCTGCTGTCCAAAAACGAGAAGATCACACCTGTAATAATTGCAAACAGACCATAAAGTAAAACATAATATCTTCCATGCGATATACCGGTATCCTGAATTTTCATAACAGATGCTGCCATCTGCAGTGCAACCAGAAGTATCAGGACTTTGGGGAAAATGAGCCGGAACAATGAAGCAAATCTATTCTTTAGCGTTCCTGTCAGAACACAGACCACGATGACAGTAATGGAATAAGCCACAAGCATTGGTTCGATCAGGTCATCTTTCCAAAACCCGCTTCTTATATTCATCAGTATATATATAAGCAGAATTATGGTGAAAATCGCAGTCAGAGGTACAATAATATACGATATCAGACGTTCAAGGAACTTTGGGCAGGATGTGGAACGCTTTGTGTATTCTGCTTCTTCGTCTCTGTTTGCCGAGCGCACTCTGTTATAATCTTCTCTGTCACTGATGCTCATAAAATCAGGAGTCATGGAAAGGAAAAGCGTTATTCCAAATACAACATAAACCAGATTGGCAGTATGCATAAATGCAGTATCAGCTATCCGAAACAACAGGGCATCAACTGCTCCAAGTATCAGCGCTGCTCCGCCGAATAATACTGTAGCAAATAATGCCGTCAGAAAAAGTGCTTTAAAAAATGATAAAAAGCTTTCATAAAAGGTTAACTTTTGTCTGATAGAGGGAACCCACACTGCTGTTATAAAAAGTGCAAAAGAAAGCACACTGGTGCGTATGATCATGACCATGGATGATTCATTTGTGTTCATCAGCAGTAAGTAATATGCAGCTGATAGCAATATTGCTCCCGCCATTAAAATATAACGATATATTCTTTTATGTAAAAATCTTTCCCAAAACATACTTACGGCAAAAGCAAGCAGCAATCCAATGATGCAGGCCAGTCTTGCCGGCATGGCATCAGGTATATTCTTCTCTATTGTAATTGCATTGATTACGGCAAATGCCAGAATAAAGGCAATTGCCAGCGGATAACGGAAGATTCCGTATCCGATGCCTTGCAGTCCTGTTTTTAACTTATTGAAATGTTCCATTATATCACCTCCGTATCGGTCTGTTCCATGACTGTTCGTTTGCTGTTTTTTGTTCGTCCGCTGTTTTTTGTTCATCCGCTGTTTATTGTTCGTTCGCTTTATTCGCTGCTTTTATGTATGGGAAGTATTTCATGTCTTCTTCTACTGTATGCAATAATATCATATTATGAGCAATATATGGAAGCAGTTTGAATATATTTATTTCATTTTTTTCATATTGGTCAAGCAGATGAACTGCTTTATCAAGCATTTCACTATGACTTGCCTTATGTTCTTCGTAAAGAGGAAAACCGATTTTTTGCAGAATTTCTTCTTCGTATTCAAAATGCAGCCTGATATGCTTCAGTAGATTTTTTGCCATTTCAAGCAGCTGTTCTCTGTTTGTTTCTTCTAAAGCGAGGTTAAACAAACGATTCGCCAGAAAAACAATGTCGTGATGCTGTGCGTCAATATCTTCTTCTTTGCAGTTCCAGGCTTCATTCCATTCTATTTTCATGAACATTCTTGGTATGTATTCGTTCTCGTTATAGCATATCACCTTGTTTCTGCCGTTCTCTTTAGCAAAATATAATGCTTCATCAACTTTTTTATATACACTTTCATAGGATTCATTCTTTTTTCGTTCAGCTACGCCAAAGCTTGCCGTACACTTTCCTGCAACAGGATGCATCCTTGTTTCAAGTACTTTTCTTACCTTTTCTGCTGTACTTCGTGCTCCTTCCATATCTGTATCAGGCAGCAGGATCAAAAATTCTTCTCCTCCAAGACGTATAAAAAGGTCAGATTTACGCAGCACTTTTCCCACAAGTTCAGCCGTCTGCTTTAAAACACTGTCACCAACCGGGTGTCCGTAGGTATCATTAACACGTTTGAAATGGTCAAGGTCAAAAATAATCATAGAAAAAGGCCGATCATATCTGTCTGCTCCTGTTATCTCATGGTCTATCATGGAATCAAGAAAATAACGATTCCTAAGACCTGTAAGTTCATCATTAATAATAACACTTTGCAGCTTTTCTTCTGTCTGCTTTCTGCTTTCTGCTTCTCTGTATGATACAAAAAGTAATGTACTGATTGATACAGCCGGAAGTGTAAGTAAAATTGCCATGCCAAAAACCCTGAAAGCTGAAACCACCAGTACAACAGACCATGGTGTTCCTTCCACTGCATGTCTGTAAACAAAGTTCAATCCTGCCAGTTCAATACTGTCATCCTCAATACCGCTTATCTTCTCACTGTTATGGGCAGATATTGTTCGATCATCTGACAGCTTATTTCTATATTTACCGGATGTTGTTCCCTGATTTGAAGCAATTATACTGTTCTCACTGTCAACCAGATAACAGGCATACTTGCATGTTAGCAGTTGATCCAGTACATCTTTGGTTACATCAGCACAAACAACACCAAGAAATTCATCTTCATTATAAACCGGTCCTGATAAAGTCACCATATAACCTTTTCCGGCTTCATCTTCATAGACCGATGTCCATATCATATCTCTTCCAGGATTATTCTCCGGCGTCAGCCGACTGTAAAAATCCATCTCCAAAAGACTTTTATTATAGGAAAACAAGGAAGAATCAACAAACGGATACAAAAGGATAAAATCATTCTTACTTATGTAGTATAACCAGGTCACATCTTCGTGACGATTATAGTAGATCTCAAAAAAATGATTCATTGTCAGCGCCATGATCAGCTCGTTATAAATCAGCCCCTCTGTCGGGATAGATCCAAGACCTGTCAGATTCCCGTATGTCCGATATAGCATATTATCCGCGAGTCCATCCATGTTATATCGGCCGGTTTCTTTGTCATAACAGATCAGATCAAATGTATCTTCTACCATACAGCCATATTCATGTAAAAAATAAAAATCACCGTATAGAACAAAATCATCAACAGTCTCGGACACTTGGTCCAGTTTATTGTTCAGATCATTGAAACGTTCTCTTCCTGCTCTTTCTATCCCAGTGCACAAATAATAAACTGCTCCCGCAAAAACTATAACATTTGCCGCAAATGAAATTATAATGAATAATATTCTTCGTGCGTTCTTCAT
>QKDK01000129.1 GCA_003252135.1 Clostridia bacterium | reverse complement strand
TAAAAATTTATTTTCTATTAATGAATAAAAAATAATCAGTATAAGTATTATACCAAGTATTTCTATAAATAATATCATGAATGTTCCAGCTTTCTTTTGCAATAATTTGATGCCGTAAGTATAAAAGGTATATATACAATCCCAAAAGCAAAAAGACCAACAATCAGAACACCGAGCAACGAGAAAAATACATCAGATGAAATATTAAATGCTTTCTGTGCCAGCGGAACATAAAGATTTACGGTGCGATAAAAATCATATAAAGGATTTGTAAAAATAGAAACACCAAGAAAACTTCCGGCTGCTATACCGGTAATGCTAAATACGAAGCTGTATGCAATACCTCCTGCCAATAGGGACTTAATTCCTTTTTTGTCTTGGCAGAGATCATTTACTGTATGAAGAAGACCAAATCCAATTAAAACTGCAAGCAGTCCAAAAGCTACGGCTATAAGGATGTAGGACTTATGCTTAATATCCTCTGCAGTACTGCTGATCTGTTCCGTTTCTTTTGATAAGCTTTGCCAGGAAGAAAGCGAGCTTTTTGAATAAACAGAAAATGTACCTGCTTCACTTGATGAAATAACAGACTGCAGTTGCTGCATGGTTTCTGAAATCGCATCGCGCTGATCATTCAGCTCCTGAAGCTGATCCTGATATGTTTTTACTGCTGTAGTATATGTCTCGCGGGCAGTTTTTGTAATTTCTTCCAGTGCTTCAACTTCTGTTTCTTTGTTTGCCAGTGCTGCATCAGCGTCTTCTTTGCTGTAATCGACAAGATATAATGCTTCGCGTTTTGCTTCAATCTCAGTTCTTGCAGCTTCTGAAACATCGGCTGCATCTTTCCAGATCTGAAAATAGGATGCTATAATACTTTCGCTCGAATCAGTCAAGCTGCTGATATCATCTGTTAAGGCATCGTAATCCTGACTGGCTGTGCTTAGCTGTTCTGCAGGCTCGGCAATGGCATCCTGGCTGTCCTGTGTCTGACATGCAGTGAATAATGAAGTAACCTGTGATGCATACGTTTTCTCTTCTTCATCTGCATCGGATTTTATAAGCAGCAGGTTTGTTGCAGGCATAAGAAAAGCATCTTTATTCATAACAATGTAACAATAATCAGGTGCTGTGCTGTCGCCAAATAAATGTCTGTCGTAAGAGGTATAAAAAGCAGATCGGCATATACCAACAACAATTAACTGACTGTTTGAAAGTATGGTATCACCAAAAGAAGATGAAGAATCCAGTGCAATACTATCTCCTATATCAACACCGGTGACATCTGCAAGCAGTTCATCAATAAGGCATTCTGAAGAGGATTCCGGTGCGCGTCCGTTTATTATTGTAAAGGATGAAATCCTGTCATTATATGAAAATGCTTTCAGGGTAAGCGCTGTGTCTGCAATAACAGCCGGATACTCAATATTCCAGAATTCTTCGATATCACTGGTCTGGGAGTCATTCTGAAAGGATTCCAGATCATACACAGTAAATCCCGATTCACACGATATAATGGCATCAAAAGTATTAGCCTGATCATAATAGGATGTCAGAGTATCCGGCAGCTTTTGCTGAAGGTTTATGATAGCAGAAAGCAATCCGGAGCCAATCATTGCCAGTATAAATATAGGGAAGAACGCATACCATCGTTTCATGAAAGCACCTTTCTGTGGATTGTACAAAAACAATCGTCGGTTAGTTTATCTTCCTGTCGGATATGTATCAAAAATCTCTTTTACTGTATCAAACAAGACCTTGCCTGCATTCTTTTGGAATTCGGTACTGTTCAGTTTCGCAAGATCTTCAGTATTGGACATAAAAGCAAGCTCAATAAGTATAGCCGGAACTGTATTATAGGTTGTAACTGTCAGTGCATGGTCTATAACACCATAATTTACTGTACCAAGTGCGGTAGTCAGATTATCTCTGAAAAGTGCCGCCATTGTTTTGCTGCAAAGACCATTGAATAATGTCTGATTATTCAGGGAAGAATAATATACAGATGTCCCATTGATACTTGTATTCTGGTTAGTGTTCTGATGCAGACTGACATAAAGATCTGCATGTATTTTAGAAGCCATTGCAGCTCTGGTATCTATGTTACTGTAAAAATCATTTACCCGAGTATAGTATACTTTTATATCCGATGCAGCAAAAAGATCTTTGGTATTTTCGTATGCTATCAGGAGATTGTAATCTTTTTCATAGGATGAATCTCTGATCGCACCAGTATCTTTACCGCCATGTCCGGGATCTATAATTACGATTTTGGAGTACACATCATCCGGATCGGTCAGTGTTACATAAAGACTTCCGTTTTTTATCTCAAGACTGCATGCTCTTATGCTGCTTGTGCAGAATACGATCTCTGTTCTATTGTCCGCTGTCAGATTAACATCAATATTCTTAACGCAGCTGTACCGGTTCGTGATAACATTGTTCTCATAATCAGTCTGATGTATACCTGGAATATAGATTGCCATCTCTCCATCATAATACCTGTCATCCATAACAATATCATCAAGTGTTATATCATCAAAGAGCGGAATAATAACAGGTGTTTCGGTCAGATTTGTTTTATAAGAGATGGTATAGGTCTGTTCCATGGTGACTGTTGCCGCAGTGCTGCTCCAGAAGTAAGTAATACCAAGGTTCTCGGCAACAAAACGTGTCGGAACAAAGATCTGCGGGGTCAGACCTTCCAGCTGCAGTATCTGAGGAGAAACATCCATTGTCTTCTCGATGCCATTAACGACAGCCTTTGTGCTTCCAACTGACAAAACAATGCTGTTGCATGCATTCTGGAGTGTAATTGTCTGAGTTTTCAGATCAAAAGTACAGATTACATGAAGATTTTTTTGAAAAATCTCAGTCATTGAACCTAAAGCAGAACCATCGTCTGCAATGATACCATAGCTGTTATCAAGATTAAGCTCAACTCCGTTGTATATATATGATATATGGTCACCGGAATACTCATAATCAGTATTCAGTGTAAGATTCTTAATATTTATGGAAGCAGTTGAATCTGCGGATACTTCCGTAAAACTGTAAAATGGCGTACATAGCAGTGATAAAAGGATCAAAATGATCAGTGACTTGCGAAATCTTTTCATGTGGTACCTCACGTTTTATTATTTCAAACCAACATTATTATAATACATATTTTAACGTATTTTTGCAACTTAAAAAACGTTGTTAATTATAATTAAATGCAAAGAAAAAGCCATATTCCGTAATGAAATATGGCTTATCTATACTATTTAGCATAATCAGTAACTCTGGACTCTCTGATTACATTTACCTTGATCTGTCCCGGATATTCAAGCTCTGCTTCAATCTTCTTTGACAAATCACGGGCCAGCAGGATCATCTCGTCGTCATTGATCTGATCTGGTACTACGATCACTCGGACTTCTCGGCCTGCCTGAATTGCATAAGACTTTTCGACTCCCTTAAAGGCATTTGCAATATCTTCCAACTGTTTTAAACGATTTGTATAGGTTTCTAAGGTTTCTCTTCTTGCGCCAGGTCTTGCGGCTGAAATTGTATCAGCAGCCTGTACAATACATGAAATCAATGACTGGAATTCCACATCTCCATGATGTGCTTCAACGGAATTAATTACCACCGGTGATTCTTTGTATTTTTTACAAAGATCTACACCGATCTGTACATGAGTCCCCTCCATCTCATGATCTACGGACTTACCAATATCGTGTAATAAACCTGCACGTTTTGCCAAACGTACATCGACCCCAATTTCTCCGGCTAATAATCCGGATAAAATAGCAACCTCAATGGAATGCTTTAAAGCATTCTGACCATAACTTGTTCTGAACTTCATCTTACCAAGAAGGCGTACCAGCTCCGGATGAATACCGTGAACACCAACCTCAAGAGTTGCTGCTTCACCTTCTTCACGCATCATTGCCTCAACATCCTTCTGTGCTTTTTCGACCATCTCTTCGATTCTTGCAGGATGGATTCTTCCATCTACGATCAATCGTTCCAATGCAAGTCTTGCAACTTCCCGGCGTACCGGATCAAAAGCAGATAAAATGACTGCTTCCGGTGTGTCATCTATGATAAGATCAACACCTGTCATCGTTTCAAGCGTACGTATATTACGACCCTCGCGACCGATGATTCGTCCTTTCATTTCATCGTTTGGTAATTGAACAACGGAAATCGTTGTCTCAGCCACATGATCAGCAGCACATTTTTGAATCGCAGTGATTACGTAATCCTTTGCTTTTTTGTCTGCTTCATCTTTTGCTTTCTGGTCAAGATTTTTGATCAGCATGGCAGTTTCATGTTTTACTTCATCTTCAACAGTTTTTATAAGATATTCTTTTGCTTGTTCGGAGGTCAGCCCTGAAATTTTTTCGAGTTCCTGAACCTGCTTCTGATGAAACTGGTCGATCTCAGCTTTGGTCTTTTTTAATTCCTGTTCCACTGCTGAAACCTTGGTCTCTTTCTGCTCCAGTGCTTCCGTTTTCCTGTCTAATGCTTCTTCTTTTGATAAAACGCGTTTTTCATAACGCTGTAACTCTGCTCTGCGCTCTTTCGTTTCTCTCTCGAGCTCATTCTTTGTTCTCAAAGACTCTTCTTTTGCTTCCAGCAAAGCTTCTCGTTTCTTGGTTTCTGCTGTTTTTAAAGCTTCATCTATGATTTCTCTTGCTTTTTCATCTGCACTACCGATCTTAGCTTCTACAACCTTGATGCGATAAGCGATTGCAGACTTCCAGGCAATGATGGTAACAATGATCGCAGTAATAAGAACCGCAATTATGATTTTTACCGTTTCGTCCACAGGAGCACCTCCTTATTAAATTTTCATTGTACAACAATACAATATATAAATTTTATACTTTTTTATCGGTTATGTCAAGTAAAGAACTAATTTTTTATGTCTTTTGGTCAAATTCATCAAAATTACAGAAAAATTCAGTAAAATGGTAAGATTATTACTCGGCTTCTCCTATATAGTAAAATCCCTTGCACTCTTTTAAATGAACATTTTTCATACTTCCAATGTCATATGTGGTACCGGGAAAATGCACAAGAAGGTTGTTCGATAAGCGGCCTGTAACAAACCCAGGTGTCTGTTCATTTTGTTCTTCCACCAGAACTTCCATGATGCTGCCCTCTGATTTCTTAGCTTCCTGCTCTGAGATGTGCTGAACTACAGATAAAAGTCTGGAGAATCGCTGTTCTACAATAGCAGGACTGATCTGGTCATTCATGGATGCAGCGGCTGTGCCTGTTCTTTTAGAGTATTGAAATGTATAGGCACTTGCAAAACCGACCTTTTCTATGACATCAATGGTATCATTAAAGTCTTCCTCGGTTTCACCAGGAAAACCAACGATAATATCAGTTGTAAGCGTAAGATCAGGAATTTCAGCCTTTGCTTTCCTGACAAGGGTCAGATAATCCTCTTTGGTATACTTACGATTCATTTTTTTAAGAATTTCCGTGCTTCCTGATTGTAAGGGTAAATGTAGATGTTTGCATATTTTATCAGATTTTTTTATGACAGAAATCAGTTCATCAGAAAGATCTTTGGGATGAGGGGTCATAAAACGAATTCGTTTTAATTTTTCGATTTTTTCAATCATTTGAAGCAATTGAGCAAAACTGATTGGCTCTTCCAATGTCATACCATAGGAATTAACATTTTGACCCAAAAGCATAATTTCGACAATTCCATGATCTGTCAGAGCAGTAATCTCGTTAATAATATCGATTGGAGCACGGCTCCTTTCCCTGCCTCGAACATAGGGAACAATACAATAACTGCAGAAATTATTGCAGCCATACATAATATTGACTCCTGCTTTGAAAGAATACTTCAGACTGCTTGGTAAATCTTCAACGATTTTGTCTGCTTTTTCTCTGATATCAAAAACGGGCCTGCCGCTGCTCATATTGTTGTAAAGAAGTTCCGCAAGCATATATATATTATGAGTTCCAAAAACCACATCAACAAAGCGGTAGCTTTTTTTAAGCTTTTCTATTACATGTGCTTCCTGCATCATACAGCCGCACATAACTATCTTCATCCCGGGATTTTTCTGCTTGAGCTTGCCAAGGTAACCGATTCTTCCATAAAC
>QKDK01000028.1 GCA_003252135.1 Clostridia bacterium | reverse complement strand
GTGCAGAACTTGTGGCACTGGCGGCTGGTATCTTTGAAAATTGCCGTATGGAAATAGAAGACAGCATTGCTGCCGGTACCTTTGATATACAGAAAACAAATGCTTCATAAGAGCAATATTAACATGCAGATGATACCATAAATTGATACAATAAACAGAAATCAGGATCACCTAAGCGGTGATGACAGATACAGGAAGAGGAGCCAGACTTGAACAGCCGGCTCCTTTGTGCTATCAAAATGTTGTATATTAATCAGTGATTTGCTATAATGAATACGTTATAATGGGGTAAGAATCAATGTAACCACGTGTTTCTTAACTGAATCAGTGAATGGATCAGAGAGAAGCAACACGGAAATTGCTATGAAGATGTTCCTGTATTTTGCAATTACACAAAAATGGGACACGGAAATGGAGGTTACTATGTCAATACTTGCTGCTTATGCAGTTCCGCATCCTCCGATCATTATGCCTGAAATCGGAAAGGGAAAAGAAGAGGAAATAAAAAAGACCATTGAAAGTTACAGAAGGATAGCAAAAAATATTGCTGCTTATGCTCCTGAGCTGATTCTTGTTTTTTCTCCGCATAGTGTGATATATTCTGATTATTTTCATATTTCACCCGGTAAAAGTGCATGTGGTAATTTTTGGCAGTTCGGAGCGAAAGAGGTTGAATTGTCAGTCGAATATGATGATGAATTTACAAAAGCACTTGAAAAAAATGCGCATGAAGCCGGGATCGAAGCAGGCAGACAGGGAGAAAAGGATGCAGAGCTCGATCATGGGACGATGGTTCCTCTGCGCATGATTTTTGAAGAATATAACAAGGCGAAGATTGTCCGGATCGGATTGTCAGGCTTATCTCTGCTGACACATTACAGATTCGGAAAATGTATTACAAAAACCGTCGAATTACTTCATCGTAAGACAATCATCATAGCAAGCGGTGATCTGTCGCATGTATTGAAAGAAGATGGTCCGTATGGTTTTGCAGAAGAAGGTCCGGAATTTGATAAAAGGATCATGGAGGATTTTGCAAATGCAGACTTCGGAAAACTGTTCGAGTATCCGGAGGATTTTCTGGAGCTGGCAGCAGAATGCGGGATGCGTTCCTTTGTCATGATGGCCGGATGTCTTGACGGATTGCTGCCTAAGACAAAGGTGCTTTCATACGAGGGACCGTTTGGTGTAGGATACGGCTGCGCTGCATTTGAAAATCCTGTTCTGTCGGAGGGACGAGATTTTGACAGGATATATGAGAACAAGGAAGCTGACAGATTGCACAGCTTGAAAATGGCGGAAGATGAGTATGTCGCACTGGCCAGGCTTTCACTGGAAACCTATGTGATTACGGGCAAGCGGTATGTACCTGATCAGGATAATGCGGCAGTTATTTCAGAAGAAATGCGTCAGAACAGAGCAGGTGTCTTTGTTTCATTAAAAATGAACGGGCAGCTGCGCGGATGTATCGGGACCATCGCTCCGACAACTTGCAGCATTGCGCAGGAGATCGTGCAGAATGCTGTAAGTGCGGGAACAGAGGATCCGAGATTTCCTATGGTAGAAAAAGCTGAGCTTGACAGACTGATCTACAGTGTCGACGTTCTGGAACCGGCAGAACCGATTTCATCGTTAGCTGATCTTGACCCAAAGAAATATGGCGTGATCGTAAGTTATCATGGGAAGAGAGGGCTTTTGCTGCCTAATCTGCCGGGTGTCACTACGGTAGAAAAGCAGGTTGAGATAGCCATGCAAAAAGGCGGCATCAAACGATATGAGGAATACAAGCTGGAAAGATTTCAGGTCGTGAGACATCATTAATTTATGTCACTGCAAAACGTCAGCTGAGAGTAAAAGAATAGAGTAAGTTCGCTGGATGATCTGACAATAACAAGCAGACAGTTACAGGAAGTATGAGGATAGATAGGAGACTGCATGGCAGAACTATACGACACAAAAGAAAAAAAAGAACGGGTCATTCTGGTAGCCGTGGCAACCAATGACAATGATGATACAGCGGAATCAGTGGATGAGCTGGAGGAGCTTACACTTACGGCAGGCGCAGAAGTGGCTGCAAAGATCATTCAGAACAGGGAAAGTGCACATCCGGGTACTTATCTTGGAAAAGGTAAGATCGAAGAGGTCGCGGCACTGCTCTATTCATTGAATGCGGACGGAATTATATGTGATGACGAGCTGTCGCCGGCACAGATGAAGAACCTTTCGAATGAACTGGATACCAAGGTCATGGACAGGACAGGACTGATACTTGATATTTTTGCAAAGCATGCATCGACAAAGGAAGGTAAGATACAGGTTGAGCTTGCACAGCTTCGTTACAAATCGACAAGACTGATCGGAATGCGGAATTATTCGAGGCTTGGCGGCGGTATCGGTACAAGAGGACCTGGCGAGAAAAAGCTGGAAGAAGACAGACGAATCATAAAAGAGCGTATTACACAGCTGAACCATGAGCTGAAGGAAGTCAAGAATAATCGAGAAGTGGCAAGAGCACAGAGAATGAGGATCGCCATGCCGATTGTTTCCATCATTGGATATACCAATGCAGGAAAATCGACGCTGATGAATCAGCTGACCAATGCAGGGGTCCTCGAAGAAGATAAACTGTTTGCAACACTTGATCCGACGACAAGAAACCTGACATTGGAAAGCGGCCAGCAGGTTCTTTTTACAGATACGGTAGGCTTCATTCGAAAGCTTCCGCATCATCTGGTAGATGCCTTCCGTTCAACATTAGAGGAAGCAAAATACGCAGACATTATTCTGCATGTTGTAGACGCTGCCAATGAAAATGCTTATCATCAGATGCTGGTCGTGTATGAAACACTGCAAAATCTTGGGGTAACAGATAAAACAATCATTACAGCCTTTAACAAGCAGGATGCAGATAAAGCGCAGCCGTTAAAGGATCTGAAAGCCGACAGAACTGTAAAAATATCGGCAAAAACAGGGGAAGGCATACCGCAGCTATGCCAGATCATTGAAGAAATACTTAGCGAGCAGAAGATACTGATCGAAAAGATCATTCCATATGCAGAAGCAGGAAAGATTCAGACCATTCGCAAGTTTGGTCAGCTGCTGTGTGAGGAGTACAGAGACGAAGGAATCTATGTCAAGGCATATCTGCCTAGTCAGTTCAGATTTTGAGGGAATCTGAAAATCAGCATAAACACTAAAAAATGCACATATTATAGGGGGGCAAGATTGAATGAAGCAAAAAGAAGTTCATATTAATGAAAATCAACCGTTAGCTCTTTTGCACGATTATGGTGCTGCTGGAAGCCTGAAAGTAATATCAACGGGAGAAGTAACAAAACCAGTCATTATCCAGATAACTGGAAAAAATATTTTACCGCCGCGGTTTCTTTCCGGTAAGCTGGAAAAAGACAGCAACGATATAAAGTCGGTGTTTTTCAGGAAGCATCTGACGAGCAGCTGGTTTCCTGTATCGTCAGAGATTAATGATTACCTTGTGATGAGCGGTGACGGATATAACTGTGCCTTATGGCAATTCATTAACAGTGCCGGTGAACCGGCAGTTGAACCAAAGAATCCTAAATTCATGGAGCTTCGTGATCCGAACGTTGCTTTTCAGGGAAAAACCTATTCTATCGCCAAAATACCGGAGGGCGCTGTTTTTGCAAGAGTTTATTTTGCTGACAGATCACCACAGAAGAAAAGAATGCTCGGCAAAAAGATACAGATCGAATATGGCCGAATACCGACATATTATGAACCATACAGAGAAGCAGTGATCAAGCTGCCGCCCCTTGCACCGGATGCTGTAATTCGTTATGACGGCAATGAATGGATCATGAAAAAGCAGGGCACAGTTAAAAAACTAAAGAAAAATTCTTTGACATTTGGCAGGGGAGATATCATCAGAATGAAACAGGGCAGTCAATGTGATATTACCCTGCAGTATGATCTGTTCGAAAACGGAAAGGGAAGAAAGTACGGCATACGTCATAAAATGGACGACCCGTGTCCTGCCTGTGAAAGAATTGATGATGCAAAAGGTCTGCACAATAATTATTTCCATGGAAGCAGACCAGCCACGCCTTATAAAAATGATTTTGATTCGATATATCCATGGTCAAAGATAAGGTTATGTGCCGTTTCAATCAATGAGGAAGGGCAGAAAAGCATAACTTATCAAGGAGAAGAGGGCTTTTCCAGAGACGGAAGCAGCGGACAGGTCATGGTTGAGATTCCAAAGTTTTACATCAGGAGAGAAGTTAAAGATGGTTATGAATCCATATGGATCAGTAAGAAAAAGCTGGACGGATTTGAACTTGATCCGGCATTTCTGACAGACGAGGGCAGCTGTGAACACGTATATATTGGAGCTTATTTATCTTCGAAGGCAGAGGATAAGCTGAAAAGCGCCAGTCAGACTGCGCCGATGATCAGAAGGACCATGAACGAGATCAGAGAAATGGCAGCAAATACGGAAGGTAATTTTAAAGAATGTGATCTACGTACTATTATGGCTGTACAAAAACTCTTCATGATCGAAACAGCGACCCTTGACAGTCAGTCGATATTCGAAGGGGTTGTCTTTATCCCCTATCTGATAAAAAAGAAGGCATCGACTTATTATGCGAGAAAGGATGCAGCGGCTTCCAATACAATCGTTTTGGGCAGATCATCAGTGACAAGGCGATTTGTGAAAGGCGATAATATAACGATCATAAAGTCTTGGAGCGATTATCAGAATGTACAGGGCGAGTTTCAGAGAAAAGTTGTAAAAACAAGAAAGCTGGAAGGAAATCTGGTCGAGATAACCTTCAGCGGAGCGCCGATTGATATAGTTACAAAGAAGAGTGGAATCAGTTGTTTACCAAGATCGAACGGAGATACGGACAGAATAAAATATCATTCTGGGAGCAGAACGCTGCCAGTGGGCCATGCTTCCTTTAAGTACCGGCACATTGAGAATCTGTGGGGAAACCTTTCCATATATGTCGAAGATGCATGGGTACTTAACAATCGTCTGTATATGATGATGCCAAACGGTATAGAAACAGAGATCAATTATGATCTGCCGGTTCAGGACACTATACTGCTTCCCAATGAATTCGGCGAACCGGCGAAGATGTGCATTAAGGAAATGGGCTTTGACCCTGCCATGCCTTCTGTAATGTTTCCATCGGTCATAGGAAACGGTGCGTCAACAAGCAATTTCTACTGCGATGCCTGGTACAACATGGGGAAACAGGGTAAAAAATATGTGATTACCTTTGGCGGCGCATGGGATAATAAGGCATATGCAGGAATATTTGATTTCAGAGCAGAATTTAATGGAAAGAGCAGAGTGCCTTATAACGGTTCACGCATTATGCTGCGAGAATGATACTTGTTTGTAAAATCAGTTATTTGCATAAATACGGGTACTGTGTTATAATACACAATTATCATTACGCTGGAGAGATAAAAAACTGAAAACAGATCAAATAGAAAGATGAGATATTCAGATAGAAAAGGAGAAGGTTATGAAAAGGCTGGAAGACTATGTGAGGACAATACCGGATTTTCCGGAAAAGGGGATTATGTTCCGCGATGTGACAAGTGTATTACAGGATAAAGACGGACTGCATATGGCAATCGACAAAATGCAGGAACTGCTTGACGGAGTTGATTTTGATGTGCTGGTAGGACCGGAGTCCAGAGGCTTTATCTTTGGCGTACCGATCGCATATAACCTGAATAAACCATTTATTCCTGTCAGAAAAAAAGGAAAACTTCCCTGTGAAACTGTAGAGATCGAATATGAGCTGGAATATGGCACTGCAACGATCGAGATGCATAAGGATTCAATTAAACCAGGTCAGAGAGTTGTTATTGTAGATGATCTTATTGCCACAGGCGGTACAATTGAAGCTATTACCAAGCTGATCGATCAGCTTGGCGGTGTCGTGGTAAAAATTATCTTTCTTATGGAGCTGAAGGGCCTGAACGGAAGAGAAAAACTGCAGGGATACAATATCGATACGGTGATACAGTACGAGGGGAAATAATCCGGAAATTTTATTACAGGCAAGGAAAGACTGCACAGGAATGCGCTGCGAGGAGAAACTATGGCTGAGGAAACAAAGGTTGTTATTGACTTTGTGCTACCGGATTTCGAAGAACCGGAGAA
>QKDK01000308.1 GCA_003252135.1 Clostridia bacterium | reverse complement strand
ATCTCTGTATGGGAAAAAGCAGTTGACAAAAATGAATAATATACTAAAATGAAACTATGATTTTAATACTATCTGTATGGGTGATGATATGAGGGTTATTGCTGGCAAAGCAAGGAGATTACAGTTAAGAACAGTTCCAGGCATGGAAGTCAGACCAACAACAGACCGGACGAAGGAAACATTATTCAATATCATCAGTTCAATAATACCCCAGTGTAATTTTCTTGACCTGTTCAGCGGCAGCGGCGCTATCGGTATTGAGGCTCTGAGCAGAGGGGCTGCCCTGGCTGTCTTTGTTGAAAATAATAAAGCGGCAGTTCAATGTATAAAGCAGAATCTGGCTGCAACGCATCTGGAAGCAGATTCCAGGATCATACAGAACGATGTTTTGACAGCACTGCGAAATCTTGAAAAGGAAAAAGTCTGTTTTGATGTGGTATTTATGGATCCGCCGTATAACCATAATCTTGAAATGGAAGTACTTGAAGTTCTGAAAAATTCATCCGTGATCTCAAAAGATACAATTGTTATAGTGGAAGCATCTCTGCAGACACAGCTTCTTGAAGCCGAGCAGGCTGGATTTGTCTGTGACAGAGTGAAACAATACAAAACAAATCAGCATATTTTTTTATCAAAAAAAGTAAACGCAGATTGCGGCGAAAGCTGATTGTACGTAAAACAGCCGAAGGAATGGAGAAGACTATGAGAATAGCGATATACCCGGGGAGCTTTGACCCGATTACCCTTGGGCATCTGGATGTTATAAAACGATCTGCCAAGATCGCAGACCTGTTAATTATAGGCGTACTGAATAATAACGCTAAAAGAGCTCTGTTTACTGCTGATGAAAGAGTGGAACTGATACAAAGGGTCATACGTGATATTCCTAATGTTCAGGTTGAGGCTTTTGCGGGTCTTACCATTGACTATGCCAGAGAGCGCGGAGCCAGTCTTCTTGTGCGAGGATTACGGGCTGTCACGGATTTTGAATACGAACTTCAGATAGCGCAGACAAATCATAAATTAGCACCTGAAATAGATACAGTATTTTTTACGACCAGTGTTCAATATTCCTACTTAAGTTCAAGTATTGTGAAGGAGATCGCCAGTTTTGGCGGAGATATCAGACAGCTTCTTCCGGAGTGTATCGTACAGACGGTTTATGACAAATATATAGGAGGAAGCATGGATGGGAGCAAGTAGAATTGAACAGATAATAGAGGAAATATATGATTATATAGAAAAATGCAAGCCTTCTGCATTTTCACAGAGCAAGGTGATCGTACCAAAGGATGAACTGTACGATCTGCTTGATGAACTGCGCCTTCGTACGCCAGATGAGATCAAAAGATATCAGAAGATCATCAGCAATCGTGATGCTATCATAAAAGATGCGGAAGATAAAGCAGCAGCCATCATCGAAGAAGCTAAGGTGAAAGCAGCAGCTATGGTAAGTGAAAATGAGATCATGCAGCAGGCATTTTATCAGGGAAATGAGATGATCTCAAATGCATCTGCCCAGGCTGAAGCAATGCTTTCTTCTGCCAATCGTGATTCTGAACAGATCAGAAGCGGGGCATTATCATATACCAATGAAGTACTGGCTGATATTGAAGTTATGCTTTCTGATGCATATGAAAGTACGAAGTCAAAAAGTGAGATGCTGCTGGCTTCCCTGAAAATGAATCTGGATACCGTTATCAGTAACCGTATGGAGCTGAATGGACAGAGCATGCAAGAAGACTATGAAGAGTATGACAATTATGCAGAACAAAAAAGCAAAAGTAATGGCAGTGAATCTGAAAGCGATTTTGATTTTGATGAGAATGCATTTTTTGATGATGCAGAATAAAGAAGAGTCTTGTTCAAATTTCTGAAAATGAAAGAAGAACAAGACTATTTTTATGCATCTGGCAGTATGACCGGTCCCGTTCTGTATTCATCTAAAAGCCTGAAACCAAACTTTTGACAGACTAGGGAGCGATAGAGGTCAGCGGCAAACAAATCTTCTGTCAGCATCTGCTTACTGATGCCAGAAAGGACACTGGCAGCATCTGCCACCTTGGTCACAAGGGGGATGGATGCGTTATCAGCGATGCTGCGTAACAAAACAGAGGATGTTTTCTTAAAGCCAAGAAGTCTGGCATAAGTATCAACAGGTGTTTGTAAGGATTGGTTTAGGTTATCCTTCGTGATGCCAAGAACGATATGGAGCAATGCCCGCTGACAGCGTGTCAGTGTAAGATCCTTTGATTTTAGCGAAGCACTGAACTCTGAAAAAGTCTCGCTGACGGTATTCTGTCTGATTTTATTGCTTAATTCATCTGATACATCGGCATATGCTGTGTAACCAGCAGACTGTTCCAGTCTTAACTTATAGAGCAGCAGCGAAGAAAGGTCATCGGGCTGAATGGGAAAGCAGACCTGAAACAATGATTTATATAGATGATATGCTGTCTCTGGCACATACAGGGAAAAATCATCTCTGAATGAATGGTCTAAAACTTTGCGCAGGGAAGTAGCTGAGGTCATATTGATATGTCCTTCTTGTTTGGGATCAGGCAGGTCTTTTGCATGATAACCGGCATCCATACGTTTTACCGCTACCGGGATCATAGTGCTTTTTAACCTGAGAAGAGCTTTACAATACTCGATTCCCAGCAGATTATTCGGTGTATTAAGGCTATCCAGGACAGTTTCTGCTGTCAATGGGCTTTCCCATTGTGCGGATACAGGTTCGCTGGACAGAAAGGAAGACATAGCCATTTTTCTGGCAGCAGGAAATGAATTTCCCTCTTTTATATATTGCTTCAGGTATTGTCTGTATAAAGGAGGTTCCTCGTATAAAAGAGCAGCTGCGGCCTTCAGAGGTTCGATATCTCCGGTCTCACTGCCAAAGCAAATGAAATCGATGCAGTTGAGCTGATGAAGCAAGGCAACACCTCCTAATGCAAATATCTCTGCACTTGCTGTCGCAAAGCGGACAGGAAGTTCCAGGACAAGATCTGCACCTGAACTTAAAGCTGCTTTTGTACGTATGTATTTGTCCATGACACTTACAGTTCCGCGCTGGACGAAATTACCGCTCATGACGACAACACAGAAATCTGCACCGGTGACTTTTTTTGCCTGTTCGATCTGATAAGCATGGCCATTATGAAATGGATTATATTCTGCAATAATACCGACTGTTTTCATGAAATCTCCCGAATTTAACAAGAATTTTACGGACATACCTATAAAAATGGTGATAATTAACCTCGTTTTTATACTGAATGTATCGTAACATACTCTATTGGATTTCACAATGAAAACAAGCGTATTTTATGCTTGTAACCTAAAGAAGTTAGTATTATAATGGGTGGCGAGTGTTATAGATTTCACAGATACATGGCAGAAATGAAAGGAGAAAAAAATGAGTTTTATTGAGGACATCAAAGCGAGGGCAAGAAAAAGCCTGAAGACAATTGTACTGCCGGAGACCGAAGACAGAAGAACCTATGAGGCAGCTGCAAAAACACTTGCAGAAGGAAATGCGAACATAATCCTGATTGGCAGCGAGGAACAGGTAAAAAAAGGATCAGAAGGTCTTGATATTTCAAAAGCAAAGATCGTTGACCCTGCCAACTGCGAAAAACTTCAGGAATACATCGATTTACTGGTAGAGCTTCGCAAATCAAAAGGTATGACACCGGAGAAGGCAAAAGAATTGCTGACAACAGACTTTATCGCATTTGGTGTTACAATGGTAAAAGCAGGTGATGCAGACGGACTGGTTTCCGGTGCATGTCACTCAACAGCAGACACTTTACGTCCTTGTCTGCAGATATTAAAGACAGCTCCGAATACGAAGCTTGTCTCTGCATTTTTCGTAATCGTTGTTCCTGATTGCGAATATGGTGCAAATGGAACCTTTATCTTTTCTGATTCCGGACTTGTACAGAACCCGACATCCGAGGAACTTGCAGCAATCGCTGGTTCTTCTGCAAAGAGTTTTGAACTTCTTGTTGAAAAGGAAGCTGTTGTTGCAATGCTTTCCCATTCTACAAAAGGCAGCGCAAGTCATGCAGATGTTGATAAGGTTGTGGAAGCGACCAGAATTGCCAAAGAATTATATCCTGATGTAAAGCTTGACGGAGAATATCAGCTGGATGCTGCCATTGTACCAAGCGTAGGTGCATCCAAAGCTCCTGGCAGTGAGATAGCCGGTAAGGCAAACGTACTTGTATTCCCTGATCTTGATGCAGGAAATATCGGATATAAGCTTGCACAAAGACTTGCAAAGGCAGAAGCTTATGGTCCTATTACCCAGGGTATCGCAAAACCGGTTAATGACCTTTCCAGAGGCTGTTCCTCTGATGACATTGTCGGAGTTATCGCAATTACTGCTGTTCAGGCAAGCGCACAATAAATTGACTTCATTTAGTTATACGATATAGTAAGAAGTTGCAGGTAAACGAATTGAACAAATCGGGATTCAGGTGGTTGTTTTAATCCGTACATTGTGTTCATTACGCGTTGCTTTACACAGATTTACCTGACAACATAAGTCATGCAGCGCAGAAAGAGGAAATAGAATGAAGATTTTAGTAATTAACTGCGGAAGCTCTTCACTGAAATATCAGCTGATCGATTCCGATACAGAAAAAGCACTGGCTGTAGGTCTTTGCGAAAGAATTGGAATCGACGGAAAATTAAATCACAAACCAGAAGGTGGAGAAAAGATTACACTTGAACTGCCAATGAAAGATCATAAAGATGCGATCAAAGCAGTTCTGGCTGCATTAATGAATGAATCCTATGGCGTTATCAAAGAATTAAGCGAGATAGGTGCAATCGGACATCGTGTTGTGCATGGAGGAGAGAAATTCACAAAATCCGTTCTCATCAATTCGGAAGTCATTGCTGCCATTGAAGAATGCAACGACCTTGCACCGCTTCATAATCCAGCTAACCTGATCGGTATTAATGCATGTACAGAAACTATGCCAGGTGTTCCGCAGGTAGCAGTGTTCGACACTGCATTTCATCAGACAATGCCGATGAAAGCATATCTTTACGGTATACCATACACCTATTATGAAAAGTATAAAGTTCGCCGTTACGGTTTTCACGGAACAAGTCACAGCTTTGTTTCCAAGCGCGCAGCAGAGTTCGCTGGTCTTGATCTGAAGAATTCCAAAATCATTGTATGTCACCTTGGCAATGGTGCAAGTATTTCAGCAGTTGTAAACGGTGAATCCGTTGACACCAGTATGGGACTTACCCCGCTTGAAGGTCTGATCATGGGAACCAGAAGCGGTGATATTGATCCGTCCATTATTGAATATCTTTCCAAAAAAGAAGGAAAGTGCCTGGAAGAAGTAATGGGTGTTCTGAACAAAAAGTCAGGTGTTCTCGGCCTTTCCGGTGTTTCCAGCGATTTCCGTGATCTTCAGAGCGCTGCAAAAGAAGGAAACGAGCATGCCATCGAAGCCGTAGAAGTATTTGTTTACCGTGTGGTAAAATATATCGGCGGTTATGTTGCAGCAATGAACGGCGTTGATGCTATCGTATTTACAGCAGGCCTTGGAGAGAACGATAAGACCATCCGTAATATGGTTTGTTCTTATTTTGGATACCTTGGTGTGAAGATCGATCAGGAAAGAAATGCTGTGAGCGGAAAAGAACAGATTATTACAACAGACGATTCCAAAACAAAGGTCATGGTCATTCCGACTAATGAAGAACTTGCCATTGCAAGGGAAACAATTGCGATTGTAAAATAAGATAATAAAAAAACATTGACATTTTCTGTGTTCGCGGTTATACTAATTAAGTGCGTTAAGTGGACAGTAATCGGCTGCTAGGACAAGAGCTTGTAATTTGTGTTTTTGTCGAAAACAAGCTGTCCTTAGCAATTTTACATAGGAAAAGTTAAGGAGGTGTAATCGATGGGAGCTATTTGTCCGAAGAATAAACATTCAAAAGCAAGAAGAGATAGTCATAGAGCACATTGGAAAATGACTGCTCCAAATCTTGTTAAATGCAGTAAGTGTGGAGCACTGATGATGCCTCACAGAGTTTGCAAAGCTTGTGGTTCTTATAACAAGAAAGAAATCGTATCTGTAGAAGCATAATTTTTACAGAGCATAAGATCATAATATGAGCTGATAAATCCAGGGCATCTGCCC
>QKDK01000101.1 GCA_003252135.1 Clostridia bacterium | reverse complement strand
GATTAGTTTTTACGTAGATGATCTGCTTGTATTTCAGTATTTTGATGATGGAAAAACCTATGGTGATTTCTTATCAGGCGGTAAAATCGGATTTCGTCAGCTGGCACCAATGATTGGGGAGTATTCGGATTTGCGTGTATTTTCAATTTAGGAGGGTAAATACATGAAGGTTCATGGAGGAAGGTATAAATTTCGTTATAAATATAAGGTCATGCTGAGTCTTGCCATTTTTTCCTTTATTACGATTTCAGCAATTGGAACTTATCTATTCTTTAGTTACAGGGATCATCAGTTTAGCAGACTGATAGATTCTTCAAATACGAACGTGGAACAGGTCCGTTCACAGGTTGATGAAAGACTGGAAAATATCAAACGATACGATCTGGCCAGTATCACAGATTCTGAGATCCAGGATATTATTGAGAAGGACATTTCATACTCTGACTATACCATGATCAAGGATGCCAGAGAGACTCTGGCCGGAAACGGAATATTCATTGATTATGTCAGCGGGTACTCCTTTATTAATTACAGGACCGGATGGGTCATCTGCAATAAAGGAATGTATCAGTTAAGCTCCATCATCAATGCAGAGGAGGTACAGGGCATCTATGATAAGATCGACACCTCGCAGCTTAAGAACTTTTGGTATTATGAAACAATTCCGGAGGATGTGATCGGTGTTAATGATGCCGGATACAGAGAGACTATACTGCTGAGCGGTCTGTCCTTTATTCTGAAGCTTCCGCTGTCTAATCCTCAGATCTATGGTATGCTGATAGCTAATATCAACATGAATGAGCTGTATGGCTGGATGCAGGATGGACTTCTGGATGAAGAAAACATTGTCGTTCTTGGGGCAGATGGCGAGGTGATATTCTCTTCGGAGGATAAGCTGAATGAGATCTGTCAGAATGCGGACAATGGTGGGTGGAAGGATATTGTGACCGTTGATGGAAATAAATATATACTTGCCAGGTCAATATCATCTGTTCTGGGCTGGACTTATTATGTCGTGACCGACTGGAACAGTATATCCGGCGAGACATATAAATACTCATTATCGATTACGATTATGTTATTTGCTATTATTCTTGGTGTTGTTACCATTCTGATTTTTTATATTATTTATACACCGATAAAGACACTGGCAAAAAAAGCGGCGGACACAAGCAGCGGAAGCGGTAATCCGAGAGATGAGCTTGAGATTCTTGAAGCATCGCTGGAAAATCTGGAAGGAAGCAACGCGCAGCTGGAAGCAAAGGTAAAGGAACAGAGAAGCCGGGTAATGGAATTGTTCTTTTTGCGGCTTCTGCGTGAAGATCTTTCAGAAAATGAAATGGACAGCTATCTTGAACGGTTTGGTATATCAAGACAATTAGAGTACCAGACAATGATGGTATTTTTTAAAGAAAAAGAAGACGGACCGCTGTTGTCGATCGATGATAAAGACCGGATCGGTTATGAACTGGTGCATAATCTTCCCAAACAGATTTCGCAAAGCATTTCTTTACAACCGTTGTTCTATACCCATGGAATTTTATTTGTTATACAGGAAGGCAATAAAAACGTCAACCTCCATCTTATCATGGAGATATTTGACGTGCTCGAAAAACATGTTGAAGAGAAGTATCAGATGATGATCGGTGCCGGTGTCAGTTTAGAGCATGCAGATTTTTATGAGCTGGGAAAGGCTTACAAGGAAAGCATGGCTGCATTGAGCCATATCGATGGTTCCAGTGTACTGGACGAAGAAGAACTTCAGGAGCAGGAGGATTCTTTGCCAAAGATGCCATACAGCTACCTTAGATACTTTAGGAGGAATAAACGTCAGGGCAAGGAAATATATGATGTTACTTATGAGAATGAAATGAAAGCAGCTATTCTTTGCTGCGACAGAGAACAGATACTGGAATCCGTAAGCCACTTCTTCCGATATTTAAAAGAACAGGAGCTCACCAGAGAAAACACGATTTTCTATATTATGCAGTTCGTAGATCGTACAATCAAGGATTTCGTTGAATTTGGAATTGATGTATCAGCGGTATACAGAGAAGGTATCAGTAATATTTATACGCATGTACTTCAATATTATCAGCTGGACGAGCTGAGGGAGTATCTGATCAGTTCCCTTTATATACCTTCCATTGATGCACAGGGAGCGATCAACGACGGCCAGTCACATATTATTTTGACAAATCTGCTGGATTATATCGAAGAAAAAAAGGGCAATGTCACATTGGCAGAATGTTCGACACATCTGAGCTATCATCCGACCTATTTATGGAAAATACTGAAGAATGAAAAGAACATGACTTTTTCTGAGTATCTGGAACAATACAAGATATCACTGGCAAAACAGCTGCTGATCGACACCGATATGACAGTATCAGAGATCTCAAAGCAGTTCGATTATACAAACGTGCAGAATTTTATACGTTTCTTTAATAAAGCCTGTGGCGTAACTCCTGGAAAATTCAGATCGATGAACCGATAAAAGAAACATAAACAAATATAATAAAACAAAACACCAATAAAGACAAAAAAAGCAGACACCGACAAGAAAATTGGAAACTATTGACGGGGGTCTGTCTTTTTTTGTGCAAAAGCTATGCAAAATGCACTAAATCATGTATCAGAATATTGTATTTGGTGAAAAAATGCAGGGTGTCTATGAGATGATTGTAGATGTAATTCGTCTATTTTGTTAGTATTGCAAAAGCAGGTAAGCATTATTTGTACGAAATGATAAGGAGAAGCTACATGAAAAGTAAACCACAACAGAACAAGAAACAAAAAAAGGCAGTATTTAGCGACAGCAAAATGAGTACGCTTACCTATATGAGGGTTCATAAATGGTTATACATTATGCTGTTACCGGGTATACTGTACTTTATAATGTTCCGTTATATTCCGATTGGTGGGTTGATCATTGCATTTAAAGACTATAGTCCTTTCAGGGGAATCTGGAAAAGCGATTGGGCCGGTCTGGATAATTTCAAAAAATTCTTTGCAACAAAAGATTTCTGGATATTGCTTAGAAACACTTTAGGAATCTCTATATTACAGCTTATTATTTATTTCCCGGCACCGATCATTCTTTCATTATTTTTGAATGAGATCAAACATATAGGATATAAAAGAGTAATTCAGACACTTGTTTATATTCCGCATTTCATCTCATGGGTTATCGTTACCAGTCTTACCTATCAGCTGCTGAATACGAACGATGGTGTTATTACATATCTGGTCAATGCCATGGGCGGCTCCATGCCGGCGATTCTCTCTAAAGGCCAATATTTCTGGGGATTGATCGTGGGACAGGACATTTGGAAAGAAACCGGATATGGAACAATCATTTTCCTTGCCGCACTTTCAGGTGTGAACCAGGAGATGTATGAGGCAGCAAGAGTTGACGGCGCAGGAAGATGGAAAATGATGTGGTATATCACACTTCCGGCTATCAAGGGAACTGTCATAATGATGCTGATATTACGAGTAGGCTCACTTCTGAATACAGGGTACGAGCAGATCTTCCTGATGAGAAACGATTTAAATATTTCTTACGCAGATGTATTTGACACTTATATCTATACCAAAGGTATCAAGAATGGTAAATACTCCTTCTCGGCAGCTGCTGGTATGTTCAAATCCATTGTTGGTATGATCATGGTCCTTGGTGCCAATAAGATTGCCAAAAAAGCCGGCGAAACCGGAATCTATTAGAAAGGGAGACGAAACTTTGATTAAAGCAAGCAGAAAAAACAAAGTAAAACAGGGCACAGCAGATAATATTACAAACATTATTATATATGTTGCCATTGGGTTAATCGGTGTTGCTACCGTGCTTCCCTTCTTATATGTAATAGCTGGTTCATTTGCAACCGACAAGGAATTAACAGAAAGAGCATTTTTTATCATTCCAAGTGTCTGGTCATTAAATGCATATAAGTATGCAGTTAATAACGGAAATATCATGCTGGGTCTATGGAATTCAATCAGACTGACTGCATTTGGTGTAATAACGAGCATGGCATTTTCGCTGACTTTTGCCTATCCGTTGTCAAAGTCGCATCTGCGTGGACGTAATGTGATTTTGAATCTGGTCATTGTGACCATGCTGTTTAGCGGCGGACTTATTCCGACTTACCTGGTAATGCAGGCATATGGTCTGTATGACACCTACACAGTTTTGATACTTATGGGTGCAATCAGCCCGTTCAATATGATCATTATCAAGAATTTCTTTCAGGAGCTTCCAAAAGAACTGGAGGAAGCCGCTTTGATCGATGGCAGTAACGAAATCAAAACATTCTATAAAATTGCACTGCCTCTTTCAAAACCAGTTGTAGCATCAATCTCACTGTTCTACGGTGTAGGATACTGGAATGATTATTTCAATGCGATGATTTATCTGAATACACCTAAAAAATACACGGTTCAGATTATCTTAAGAAACATTATTCTTCTGGCAAGCAATATTTCAGATGCAGCACTTGATTATTATGATATGAATGGTGCTCCGCCGGATAAAGCAGTTAAAATGGCTGCAACAGTCATTGCAACTGTACCGATTCTGGCAGTATATCCGTTCATACAGAAGTATTTTGCACAGGGTGTAATGGTCGGTGCGGTAAAGGGCTGATAAGCAGTTAATGCTGGCTGCAGACAGAAGAGCCATGGCGCTCACTTATGTACAGGTAATAAGAGGAATCTCTCATTACATAAAATTAACAAAGGAGGAAAGGTAATGCGTTACAAAAACATGAAAAAAATTATTTCTTGTTTACTTGTTGTTATGATGCTTGCAGCTGTTTTCACAGCATGCGGATCAAAAAACAACACAACAAACAACGCTGCAAATGCTGGAACAACAGATAACAGCAGCAGTACAGGAAGCAACACGACCAGCAATACATCGGGAGGGACCGATACAGCAACAGAGGATACAACAGCAGAAAAGCCAGTTGTTACATTTAGTGCCATTGATTTCAATTCAGGTACATCAAACACTGGTGATGATGCAGAAACAATTTTGAATATGATCAAAGACTATACAGGAACTGATATTCAGATTTCCTGGATTCAGTCAGACGTTCTTGATGAAAAGAACACTTTAGCACTTGCTAATCCATCCACAATGCCAATGATCATGACCTTCAACGGTGCTGTTAATGGTACTGTTGTAAGTGCAGCAAAAGATGGTGCTTTCGTAGATCTTACACCATACCTTGCTGATACCGAGAAATACCCTAACCTTTCACAGGCTAATGCAACAGTAAATGCTTCTCTTACTGTAGACGGACAGCTAATCGGTATTTACCGTGCACGTGATATCGGTCGTTACGGTGTTTCTTACCGTGCTGACTGGGCTGAAAAATTAGGTCTTGGCGTACCACAGACAATCGATGATGTCTACAATATGTTATATGCATTCACATATGATGATCCAGACGGAAATGGTATCGATGATACAGTTGGTATGGAAATGACATCTTATACCGGTCCTTTTGACATTATGCAGACATGGTTCGGCTGTGGCAATGGCTGGGCAGAAGTTGACGGCAACCTGGTTCCTGTTCAGTTACAGGATGAATATATGGTAGCACTTGACTGGTTCAAGAAGTTATATGATGATGGATTACTTCCTTCAGACTGGGCAGTTCGCACAACTGATACATGGTCAAACGGATGTAAGACAGGTGTTAACGGTATGTATGTTGACGTTCTTGACGGCGGAAGAAAGATCTGGGATTATTTTGTAGCAAACAATGTTATGTCAGTTGTTGACAATACACAGTTCGCATCCATGAACCTGATCGGAACCATCGATGGAAAAACAATGGCAACTTCCGGATACAACGGATACTTTACTTTAAGCGCATCAACATGCGATACAGAAGAAAAGATCGAAGCTGCACTTACCTTCCTTGATAAGATGTGTGATGATTCAATGATCACATTAACAAGCTATGGTCTTGAAGGCGTAAACTATGAAATCAATGATGCTGGATATCTTGTAGATACAGATACAGCAGATACAGCTCTTTCACTTGGTTACATGGGCTTAAATCAGCTGGTTGCTTATATCCCTAACATGATCTCTACTTCATTAACAGAAGAATATACAGAGCGTCAGATTCTTGAGAGACAGGTCAAAGCAGAAGCAAAAGAATACGCTGTATTCAATCCTGCACTTGCTTACCTTACAAATTCTGA
>QKDK01000311.1 GCA_003252135.1 Clostridia bacterium | reverse complement strand
TTTCAAAATTAATTTCGTTATCTTCAGCGAGCAGTATTCTTACCTTATTTGTGTACTTTCGCAGAAGATTTTCATCTGCGCCAGTCAGTGCGATGCCTTCTTCCTGTTCTGCCATCGACTGATGAGCGATCTCAAGCGGAAGCTTTATCATAAAGGATGTGCCCATGTTCTTATGACTTTTTATATAAATTGTTCCATTCATCAGATGAACGAGATTTTTAACGATTGACAATCCAAGCCCTGATCCGCCGTATTCATGTGCAATATCTCTGTTTTCCTGTTCAAATGGTTCAAAAATCTGTTCAAGCATATCCTGACTGATTCCGCAGCCTGTATCACTAATACATATTGTAACATAATTCCACTTTTTCTGTCTGTCTATTATTTTATGTTCTTTTTGTCTTTTCCTGTTTTTATGACTGCATTCTGCATTGCTGTATTCTGCATTGCTATATTCTGCATTGCTGTATTCTGCACTCACATTCTCTTTCATGCTGATTCTGATGTATCCTGCAGCTTCTTCTTTTGTCTGTTCTTTTTGTGTTACAGCATCTTTTGAACTTATTATTCTTCCTTCAAAATCTTTCAGCAGACTTACATCCGTTTCTTCATATACCTTTAAATCAATGGTTCCTTCTGCCTTTGTGAATTTTACGGCATTGGACAGCAGATTGATCAGAATCTGACTGATTCTCATAGAGTCACCGATCCGCTGGTCGGAATTTATCAGAACTGAAGTTTCAAGTGCGATTTTCTTCTGGTCACATTGTATTTTGTATAGACCAGTTATGGATGATATCATTTCAGTAATTGAAAAATCATTTGCTGATATCGTAAGTTTTTCATTTTCCATTGCAGACATATCCAGGATGTCATTAAAAATATTGATCAAAATTTTTGATGAGTAAACAGTTTTAGAAATATAATCATCCAGGATGTCCCTGTCATCCAGATGCTGTCTGATCAATTCAGTCAGCCCAAGAATTGCATTCATCGGTGTCTTGATCTCATGCGACATATGAGACAAAAAGGTGCTTTTTATCATACTGGCGTGCTCAGCACGCTGATTTGCCTCTTCGAGGTAAAAATTCTTTACTTTGAGTTCCTTAACACTTTTATGTTTATATTTAACTGCCGCAATTGCTGCCGCAGCTAATGCAGCTGCCAGAAAAATAACTAAAAAAAGCATGAAACGATACTTTAGATAAAAATCCTGAATTGTAGTTCTGTACGGACTTCCAATTGTATGTTTTAAAACGACCTGATTGATCATATTGTCATCCAGTGCCGCTATTGCTTTGTTCAGAACAGAAACCAGCAGTTTATCAGAATCAGCTGATACTGCGATCGTCAGCGGTTCTCCTACCGCATAGTAGGCAGGCAGAATAACAAGACCACTGTACTTTTGCTGCTGCAGCTTTCGGCTGACAATAAAAGAATCCTGCAGAACAAGATCCGTATTCTGTGAAAGAATCATATCCATCTCATTTGAGCCAAGACGGCAAAGAATCAGCTCGTTCTGTGGATAAAATGCAGACGCCGTCTGTGCATAAACACCATAAAAAGCTGGAATTGCTATGGTATTTCCCTCGTTACCGGTATAATCTCTGCCCTTTTGCCCGACAATGACCAATAATCCTGTGTAGAAAGGGTCCGTCATAACTATTTCAGATCTCTGGCTGTAATTATCCGAATGTACAATACCATTAACAATGTCAATTTCTCCTGAAAGCAAAAAATCTATGGGTGTGCTATTCATTGGAATCTCAACAAACTCATACCTTAATCCGCAGCATGAGGCAATCATCTGAAAAATATCAGAATTGATCCCATGAAATTCTCCTGTTCCCGCATCGATTCCTGATAATGGATACATATCAGTCATCTGTCCTACTTTTAGTATGTCAGAGTTTGCAATATATTCTGTTTCTTCTCTCGTTAATGACATTGTAGTATTGGCATCTGAACTTCCAAAATACTGCTCATAGAGTTTCGATTCAAACCCCTGATCTGTACTTTTCATAACCGCAACAGCATGATCGATCTCATTCATGAATCCTTGATTGGATTTTCCTGTTATAAGATAGCTATTCTGATATGATACTTCACCTATAGACTTAATGCCTGATTCCAGACACAGATTGCTCGCTAACACTGCATCTGCTGTATGTTCATTCAGTGCTTCAAACAAGTCTTCTTCTGATGAAAACAGCAATTCTGTGTAACTGAAGTTGTGTGCTTTTGCATATTCTCTCATTGCGGTCTTCTGACATTCATAATCGAGCATTGCGATAGTCATTCCATGAAACGCTGTATAATCTTCATCATAAAATCTGTTTGAATTACTCAGGGTAAAAAGAGTAAGCGTCTCTGTACAAATCTCATACTCAGAGCAGCAAAATGAATCTGTAAGGTCATTGCTGCAGCCTCTGCTCCACATTAGATCCGCCTGTCCTGTTCTGACCATATCAAAGCATTCATCCATTGTACCATATTTAAATTCGTATTTAAAATTCATATGCTGGGCAAGCGTGTGAATATAATCAACCCCATACCCGTTCATATCATCATTGCTGCAATTCACAAAACCCGGAAAATCATAATATGCCACAACAATCCTGTCAAAAGCAAATATAGAATCTGATGCAGAAAAATGTACGCATGAAAACAAAAGCAGAATAAATCCTGCTAATTTCATTTTATTCCATGTCTTTCCCCATTCAACACAGATTCGATGCATGTACCAGCTCCCCACAGATAGATAACGCAATATTTAATATTTTTCCACTTATGTGCATAATATCACAATTAAAATATTCACGCAAGAAAATTAAATTCTTTAATACTCTTATTGTTTCATGACGGAATCTCGAAAACGATAATTCTATCAATAATTCTCTTTTTGTGAATCAAAACAAAACAGCACAGCAATAATATACTGTACTGTCGTTAATAGTAATAGTTTATCTGCTGATCACGCCTTCCATATCCCAGAGAACAGTCCAGTCCTTTGCTCCGCTCCAAAGGAATTTATCACCTTTGATCAGCCTGACACTCTGCTCAATAGTCTTTATGCTCTCCATTTCTTCATTTGATAGTGATAGCTGCAGGCTTTCTTCAATTGAGTTAATCCATTGAATAGCCTTTCCTGCAGATATAAGAGGTATCTGTCCTCGCTGGATCGCCCATTTTATACAAACAATAGAAGGGGCGACATTATGTGCATCTGCAATCTTCTGGATAATAGGATGCTCCATGTCACTGCCTGGCTTTATATCTGTTTTATCTGACCAGAGCACAGTGCCTATAGGACACAGCCCTATCGGGACTATATGATGATCCGTTGCATAAGTATACAGTTCCTGCTGCTGAAAACATGGGTGCAGCTCCATCTCAAGCACTGCCGGTGGAATTTTACAAAACTGAAGAACACTTTCTAATTTCGCAATAGTCATATTTGACATGCCAATGTACCTGACCAGTCCGCTCTCTACCAGTCTTTCACACTTCTTCCAGGTAGAAAGGAATTCAACTGGTGAAAAAGGTTCTGTTCTTCTTTCAGGCTCTCCGTTCTGGGTATTATCAGTCACAACACGAAAAGGCCACTGTATAATATATAAATCCAGATAATCAAGCTGTAATCTTTTTAAACTTTCTTTACAGGCAGAAAAAACATCACCATGCTGATCGCTCCTCAGCTTCGAAGATATGAACAGTTCATCTCTTGTTATCCTGCCCTCCTGTATAATACGCTGCAATGCACCTCCAACAATAGTCTCATTGCCATAGATCTCGGCACAGTCGATCATACGGAACCCTCGATTGACAGCTTCATATACAGCTTTGGCCTGCTGCTCCTTTGTATCACCCAGATCATAGGTACCTAAGCTCATTCCCGGGATCATCATGCCGGAATATAAAATCCGGTAAGGAACAGATTGTAATCTTCTCTCACTCATGTCTCTCTCCTTTATTGACTTATTTCCTAACGAACCAGCGGTTCTTCACCCATATATAGTTCTTCATCCAGCTCTTCATTCCGTAGAGCTTCATTCCGTAGATCTTCATTCCGTAGATCTTCATTCAGCATTATAACCATGCCTTCAAAGAAAACCGCATGTGACCTATTATAACAAAGCTTGTCTATAAAATTCAATAAACACTTTATAAAATAAAAAAGTTTCGAAAAAAACGAAACTTTTTTACCAAATGTCAAATTATTTAATTCGTTTCTTAATCTATTCCTGCACGTGTTTCGTTGTGCTGTATTCCGGGATACGAGCACAAAAGCGTAATCGTTCCTTCTATATTATATGAACCATCTCCATTCGTCATAATAAAGTGCATACCTTTTCTGATCATGGTACCATCAAGAGTTCCTTCGCCCTCCAGAACACTTACATTCATAAAAGGCTGCGCCATGCTTCCCTCATATCTTCCTTCAACATGAATCTTTACAACAGTATAGTAGGGACACGAAATCAGTGTCTCCATGTTCCCGCTATCCGTTTCAAGCTGCACGAACGCAGAATGGTCTATATGCGGTGCAGTGATAACATCAATACTTTTTTCAACATGCAGCTCTCTTGGTCTTCCATCTGATAATCTGTCATAGTCATATACGCGGTATGTTATATCACTGTTCTGCTGGGTCTCTAGGATCATGGTCCCGCCTTTGATTGCATGTACTGTTCCAGGTTCGATCTGAAGGAAATCACCTTTTTTTATCGGAATCGTACGTATCAGCTCATTCCATCTTTTTTCGCGGATCATATCTGACAGTTCCTGCCTGTCCTTTGCATTGTGACCTATTACAATATCACCGTCATCCTTGCAATCCAGTATGTACCAGCATTCTGTTTTTCCAAATGAGCCGTTTTCATGAAATCTGGCATAAGTATCATCAGGATGAACCTGAATGCTCAGGTCATCATTCGCATCAATGATCTTAACAAGAAGCGGAAATTTGACTCCCGGATAATCACCGAACAGTTCTCTTTTCGTATTCCAAAGCTCTGATAAAGTCTTATCTTTATATAATCCGCTGCTTACTTTGCAGTCACCATGTTCATGTGCACTGATTGCCCAGCATTCGCCAGTCCGGGTGCCTGGTATGTCGTAACCAAAATCCTTTTTTAAACGTTCCCCTCCCCAAATCATTTCCTTAAAGACTGGGTCGAGAAATAATAATCTGTCCTGTTTCATATTTAACCTCATTCCTGCGCTGATCTTTGCGCATATCAAGTTTGAACGAACGGTGACGCGCGAGGCACAAACTTGTTTGTGAAAGAATTATCTAATTCTTTCACTCTTCTTCCAAATTTATGCCACGATCAGGGATACCAGATAAAATGGTGTTATGCAGTCTTTCGACTCCGTGATCCTTATTTCGATCGAATGCTTTTGTTTTTGACTGTTTATCATTATAGTATCGAGCGCAAGGCAGTCTCCCCAGCTTTCACTAAAGTTTGCATCAAGAAGAACAGCATCCTTTTCATTGCCATCAATAATTACCTTTGCCATAGGTGCAGGTTTGTGAATAGTTTTTCTATACTGTACAGCCAGATAAGCACATTCAGTCTCACAGTAAAATCTGCTTCCTTCTTTATCAGCCAGCCAGCCATTCGCAAACATTTGTGTTATTGATTCCTGTTTTGTATGATCAGTATGAAAACCATGAAGCAGTGTTTTAGTATTGTTCTGCAATCTTCTGGAATATTGAAAGCGATTCTTTGTATAGGGTTCTTTTCTCATCATATATTGATCACAGTCGGTCGTCCGAATTATAGCACAGATTTTTCCTAAAGTATAGCATATTCCATCTGCAAGCAGCTGGTGTCCGTAATCATTAGGATGCAGGTCATCCTGTGTGATCTGTTCCTTCTTAAGATTACCTGTCTGAGTCTCGTAATAAATACTGTCCTTAAAACTATAGACTGGCAGATCATAGTAAAGTGCGACTGCGTTATGCATCTCCTGCGCATTGACTCCGTCATTATACTGTACGTTATTAATGATCATGACCGCAGGTTCACTGACATCGCTCAGCATCGTTCTGAGCAGTCCCTCGAAGGTTTCCTGAAAAAACTCTGTATTAGCATCATTAACACTGAACTCTGCAATAATAAAGTCAGGTCTATGGCACAAAAGATCTTCCTGAACCCTTGCCGCACCGAACTGCGATGTCGTACCGCCTATTCCTGCATTGATATAACTAAAATCCGCTTTTGGAAAATGGTGCTTCCACCATTGCACAACCAGAGCTGCATAGCAGTTATCCGGTGCCGTGGCAAGTGACCCCTGTGTTATGGAACCTCCGATGAACCCAAGAGTCAGTTTCTGCCCTTCTTCAGCTCTTCTGAAGAGCTGCTGCATGCGATATAGATTCCCAAGATTTACAATTCCGCGTTCTTTCATGTTCACCTCACACTTCTACGTAATACACGATTTAAACGTATGACAAAACAGATGAAACTTATCTTTATTTATCCAGACCTTCAAATAATTTCATGTTATTGTTGATCAGTTCGCATCGCTGCTGTACACACTCCACGGAGCGCAGCGGATCTTCTGGTGTATTGAATACATAATCCTGCAGTTTGTCCATTGTTGTTGTTGCAACATGAAGTCTGGTGTCTGAGGATGCATAGTAAAGATAGACTTCATTTTTATCGTTTACAATTAACCCATTCAAAAATGTAACATTGGATACATCACCGACTCTTTCCTTTCCTCTTGGAGCGATCAGGTAACCGGACGGTTCTGCAATCACTTCCCATGGCTTTTCAAGTGAGGTCGCAAAGGCATAGATGACATAACGAAGTCCTGCCGCTGTATTTCTGACACCATGAGCTATATGTATCCAACCTTTGTCAGTTTTGATCGGTACAGCACCTGCTCCGTTCTTGGCTTCTGTGATAGTATGATATTTTCTTTTGCTTGTAATGACCTCTTCATCAATGACTGCATTGGTTATGTCATCACAAAGTCCGAACCCTATTCCGCCGCCAGACCCGGTATCAATAAAATCATCCATCGGTCTTGTATAAAAAGCATACTTTCCATTAATGAACTCAGGGTGAAGACATACATTTCTCTGTTGTGGTGAGCGCAGTGTCTTCAGGTTTGGAAGACGTTCAAAATGAATCAGATCCTTCGTTCTGACGATGCCCGCTGCTGCAACAGCTGCCGACAGATCATTATTCTTCATGTCCTTGCTTTCAGAACAGAATACACCGTAAATATAACCATCCTCATGCTGTGTCAGTCTCATGTCATAAACATTGGTTTCCTCTTTACAGGTGTCCTCTAACAGAACAGGATACGGATCGAACTTAAAACCATCAACACCATTATTACTTCTGGCCACCGCAAAAAACGACTTTCTGTCATTGCCTTCCACTCTGGCCACCAGGCAGTACTGGTTATCCAGAAGCATCGCTCCTGAATTCATGACCGCATTTATTCCAAGACGCTCCATAAAATATGGGTTCTTCTTGATATCAAAGTCATACCGCCAGGATAGAGGAATATGTTCTCTTGTCAGCACTGGGTTCTTCCATCTGTCATAAGTCCCGTTATAAAAATCAGTTTTTTCATTCTTTTTTGCGAGCAGATCAAGCTGCTTGCTGGCTTCCACATAATAACGATCATGTAATTTCATAGCGGCCTCTTTTCTATGTCTGTTTTATGTACATAAGGGAGTAACGTCCGACTGACGTTACTTTAATAAAAGTGAAACCCATAAAAAGTTTCACTTTTATTTTACCACAGTATTGGATTTGATTCTAGCGTTTTCCTATCTCAGTATCATTATCATTTACACGGCTGTTCTCTTTGATGTAACTTACGATCTCATCAAAATACGTAAATGCAAGTCCAACATAGCTGTCAGCAGCTCCGTAATAAATAGCTATTTTGCCGCTTTCCGGATCATGTATGGTCGCACATGGGAAAACCACATTCGGAACAAATCCTCTTTCTTCATACCATTCTTCCGGTGTCAGCAGAAAGTTCTCACAACGGTACTTTACGATGGATGGATTGTCCAGATCAAGAATTGCTCCGCCTATACTGTATACAAATCCGTTGCAGGTACCGCTTACCCCGTGATAGAACATAAGCCACCCTTCACTTGTTTCGATCGGTGCGGCACCGCCGCCAATTTTTAAGGATTCCCACCATTCATGTCCTCTGCCCATAACATGACGGTGCTTTCCCCAGTAAACAAGGTCTTTGCTCTCGCTCACAAAAATGTCGCCAAATGGTGTATGACCGCTGTCACTTGGCCGGCTGAGCATCATAAAGCTGCCATTGATCTTGCGCGGAAACAGTACAGCATTTCTGTTAAATGGAAGGAAAGGATTTTCTACTCTTGTAAAGGTCTTAAAATCCGTAGTCTTTGCCATACCTATGGCTGCACCATAGAAATCCTGGCACCAGATGATATAATAGGTATCTTCAACTTTTACCAATCTCGGATCATACGCATAATGCGGCAAAAAGGAATTTCCTTCTTCATCCACAAAAGGTATCTTATTCTCATCAAAATCCCAGTGTATTCCGTCTTCGCTTCTGCCAAGATAAATATAAGGAATGCCGTTGGTCTGCTCACCACGAAAAACACCGATAAATTTTCCTTCATACGGCATTACAGCGCTATTAAAAATACGTGCTACATTTTTTACCGGATTTCTGCCAATGATAGGATTCTCTTTATATCTCCATACAGGTGCATTGACTATGCCATCCGGTTTTTCCTGCCATGGTACGTTTAGTACCGCAGGACTTATCATGACTGGTTTACTCATGTAAAACCTCCTTCAATATCATCATTTATTTTGTGATTTCCATTGCAGAAATCATGTTGTCCAGGATATTCTGATAACGTACTTTATATGTGGTACGGCTGACAAGTCCGAATAATTCCCCTGATCCAGAAAAAGCACCGTTATCCCACCAGATACAGGGAACACCAAGCTGTGCTGCTTTTCCTGTATAGTATGCTGCCCAGGCTGCCCTGTCTTCATCATTGTCCTTGTTCATAGCACCAAATTCACCGATGATAACAGGAATTCCCTGGCTGATGAATTTTTCATTCAGCCGGCTCATCAGGTTATCTATGTCTCTTGTATCAGCAGCACTGGATGCATCCCATGTGCTCGTTCCGCTTTTATTCAGAGCAAAATTATATGGTGTATACGCGTGTACTGATACGATCAACCGGTCATCATCCGGTAATACAATATCATTTAATACGGTTGCTTCACCTGAAGCTGCATAGCCGGGAAGCATCAGAAATCTGGTTTTATTTTTTCCGGAAGCTTCACGTATGGTCGTCACAAATGCTGCATTGATACGGTTTATCACTGCTCTGGCTTCTGCAGTGCCGCCGTTCCATTCTGATGCGGTGTTACGAAGTCTCGGCTCGTTCATGCACTCAAATATGAGGTGCTCGTCATAATCCTGAAAAGCATCCGCGATCTGAGCCCACATAACTGTCAGTTTTTCTGTTGCCGCTGCTTCATTCTCTACATAAGGATCATACCATTCTTCATGATGCATATTAATAATGACATACAGATCATTTTCATAGCAATAATCTACTATTTCCTTCACTCTATTCATAAAATCATCACTGATTTTATAGTCCGGTCCATCTCCGGTAAATGCATCCCAGGTTATAGGTATCCTGACAATGGAAAACCCATTTTCTTTTAAGGTCGTCATCAGTTCCAGAGTCGTGACAGGATTACCCCAGGAGGTCTCCTGTGATGATACAGTCTGTTTATTTCCGCCTGTAGCATCCATGGTATTTCCAAGGTTCCAGCCAAGTGAAAATCCGCTGACAAATTCCATCGCTGTCATAGACGCAAAATCTATATCTTCCTGCTCCACCGGTGTATTCCCTTCTTTGGTATCTGATTCTGAAGATCCATCATTTGCTGTTGCAGGCTCTGCAGCATCTGTTACAGATACCAAGGCAGTCGGTGTGACTGTAGTCTCAGACGTTACTTTGGCAGTCGGTGTGACCGTAGTCTCAGACGTTACTTTGGCAGTCGGTGAACTTTCTGCAGATTGTGCACTTTCAGTTAAGGATATAGTACCTGCTGCAGAATTGCCGGACTGGTTCTGGCATCCGCCAAGTGCTGCAAGTACCAGAATGGTTATTAGCGTTATGAACAGGGTTCGAATTTTTAGCTTGTACTTCATAGATTTCCTTCTTTCCTTCGTCTGCAGATTGCAAAATCAGATCACTGTTATGTTTTACTGCTGATCCTGTTCAATACTTCCAAAAGCTAAAGCTCTGGGAAGTATTGAAAGAATCATTAATTACTGTTTATTGTCCAAAAGCTTCATCGATCAGTGACTGTAATACATTCTTTGTCTGTTCAGCCATCTGAGAAGGTGTATAGGAACCTTCGATCAGCATCTGTAAGTTGAACTCGCTGTTCGGGAAGGATAAGCTCTCCCAGATATCCAGTGTCTGTTTTTCACCCATCATCTTCAGGTAATCAAAGTTACGTTCGGAATACATAGCATCTTCCCACCAGGTAAGATCACTGTCACGATAATCTGTATCATAATTGTACCAGTTTGACCAGTCGAACATTACCTGATATACAAGTGCAGGATTATCTACGCCAACAGGGATGATATACCAGTTACCTGCTGTTTTATATGTTGCGTTGGTTTCCTGATTGCCGCTAGGTCCGATCGGCCAAGGAACGATACCGAATTCAAAGCCAAGTTCATCTACAGTGTAGTCTGACATGATCCAGCCAGGAGCAGCCCAGAATGCAGTAAGACCATCAGCAAAGCAGTTGTTGTTGCCCCAGAAATCATCCGGATCCCAAGGTCTTGCAACCTTATCAACATTGTACATATTGTACATAAAATCAAGAACTTCGATCGTAGCAGGAGAACTGATACCCTCAGTTGTTCCGTTTGCCATACCGGTGCCGTTCGACATCATAAGATTACTGAAAAGCTGTGTAAATACTGTACCAAGACCATATACATCTGTAACACCGTCGTTATTCTCATCAACAGTCAGTGCAAGAAGATACTCTCTGAACTTATCCCATGTCCATTCACCTCTGTCATACAGATCCTGTGGATTCTCAAGTCCAGCTTCTTCAAGCATTGCCATATTAAAACCAAGAGGATAAGAGTCAAGGGTTATGGAAGCCGGTGCAAAGAGATAGTTGTTCTCTTCACCCATCAGGTTCAGGTAACGCATAACTTTCTGGTCATTGAAAATATCACTGCTTGCAGATGCATACTCTTCGATCGGCATTGCATATCCGTTCAGAACTGCCGGAATACCAAAGGAAAGGTCTACAAGATAGATATCACAGTCTGGCTGTCCTGCCATAATAGAAGTATTGATACTCTCAATATCACCTGCCCATGTAAGATTCACAAAACGGAATTTTACGTTGTATTTTTCTTCGATGGCACGCATATTATCAAGCTGCATCTGTGCCTGTTCAACATTTGCAACACTTGGGTTATCATAAATATCGTCATGATCACTTGTGTAGTACTGATCATACCAGGTACCTACTGTGATTTCTCTGGTCGTAGTATGCGTGATTTCAACCTGAATATCATCTTCATTTCCGCTAACGACCGTACCTGACTGACTGTCCCCTCCATTATTTGCAACATTGCCTGAACCGCTGTTTCCACAAGCTGCCAATGATGCTGTCATTACAAGAATCAATAAAATAGCTGCCGCTTTCTTTAACATAGTTACTTCTCCTTCCTTAGTTTATGATTTGAACCTGCAAAACAGTTAATGATGAGTTACAATCACCAACATTCATTGCATCCAGTGTTGTAAAGTCGCTTCCGTAAACAGCTACGATATCCTCGTAGGAGAAAGTAGCTTCTGTTTCATTAAAGCTTGTCGGGCTGACCTTTGCCCAGCCTTCTCCGCCGCTCCAGCTTTGGAAAATCAGTTCAAGCGGAGATACCTGTTCTGTATCGATTGCAGATGCCGTATAATTAACTACTACTGTGCATCCTTCCTTGAATAAAGCAGGATCGAGCGTTCCGCCGTCATTTTTGATCGTTCCATAGATTGCTGCCTGTCCCCAGCCGCTGCTGCTTCCTGAACCGCCAGTCATAACAAGTGTTGCAGCCGAACCGCCCGGAACAAGGATGGAAACTTGATTTACAGTAAGGGAACAGTTGCAGTCACCTACATTAATGTTATCAAGTGTTGTGAAATCACTTCCATATACTGCAGCAATATCCTCGTACGTAAAGGTTGCTTCTGTCTCACTCAGTGATGAAGGACTGACCTTAGCCCAGCCTTCTCCACCGCTCCAGCTCTGGAAAATAAGTTCAAGAGGAGAAACCTGTTCAGCATCGATATTAGATGCCGTGTAGTTTACTACGATTGTAGAACCAGGTACAAGATTTGCGATATCGAAGGTACCGCCGTCATTCTTCAAAGTTCCGTATTTTGATGCCTGACCCCAGCCGCTGCTGCTTCCTGTACTGTCAGCCGACGGTGTCATTATTATCTCTGTTGATGCTGCCGCTGCTTTACCTACGGTCACCTTCTTGATCTGTACTTCCATACCCTGATCATTCACACCAAAGAATTGTACATCCTTTGCCCAGTCTTCACCAAGTGCTGCAATAATATCATCAACATAGAACTGTGCAATATTCATGGATTCATTGATATAGGTATCTTTATCCATCAGGTATATACGTCCGTTTGCGCCATCCCAGTCAACACAGCCGTTCATTGCTGTACCTACCGGCCAGTCAACGCTTTCCGTAGCAACGTCATTGACTGCTGTCCAGTGCTGGAAGGTCAGACCCATACGCTGCCAGTCGGAAGCACCCATTTCATAGTAAATAGTAATAACAGTTCCCGGTGCAAGAAGTGCAGGATCGTAATATGTATAATCGGTAACCGTCGGATCAAAAGTGATACCACTTACCGGCCACCATGAAGTTCCTGTTGTTCCGGCAAGTTCTACGAACTCAGTTTCTCCGACTGGTTTTTGTACATTGTTTGACCAGTCAAGTGCACCAAAGCCGTTCGGACGGTCAAAGCCCACGGTAGTATCTACCGGTATAGCGTTGCCATCAGCATCACGAAGTATAATATTGTCAATATACATATCTGCATTCAAAGGAGTCTCAGCTTCAAGTCCGGTATCTGTCTCCAGAGTCAGGATTGCGATACTCTTTGTTCCTGCAGCAATTGCTTCATTGTCAGCAAGTGTATAGCCTACCACTTTCGGGTTTCCTTTTTGAATATATACAGTCCATTCTCCGGCAACCTGTGCTGCCGCATCATCCTGCAGTACGTTCACGTAGATGAAACCAGATGTCGAATGAAAACTACCGTCTGAATATTCTGTCATCAGTTTCAGCTCAATGCTTCTGACAGCATCGATCTTATCTCCTGCAAGACTGGAAATGTCAATACCTACTCTCGGAACTCCTCCCTGTGTATCAATCTTGAGCCACTTATTACCGCCGAACTCAACAATTGATAATTCCGAGTTATCATACGTACTCAATGCCGTATCCATCATGATGTATCCATAATTACCATCTTCAAAGTCAGCCATATATCCTGCTGCTTCTGCTGTACCGATTGAATTTGGATCGATTCCCTCCGGAATCGGTGTTGGCTGATATTCCGGCATCGGTGTAGGGGTTGCTGTTACGACAGCAGCTTCTTGTGTAGGGGTTGCTGTTCCATTGCCGGCGGTACTATTACCGCATCCCGAAAAGCAAACTGAGCAAAGTAATGCAAGTAAAGAAATGAAAGCAAAACTGGTTCTTCTTTTTTTCAACATGATACTCCTCCTTATTTTTTTAATAAATCCTGTATTTCCCAAATACATAATCTGATCGCAGCCGGTTCAACGGATGCTTTCTAACTGTTTTTCTCCCCCATCACTCCCTTTCCTATCTATTCATTGTTATGTGATATTATCCTACAATACCGCTTCGTTCCACACCTTCCATAAAATACTTCTGAAGAGCTACATATATTATGATGACCGGCAGGATGACAAGTACAACGCCTGCATAGGTGTAGAGCTGCAAAATGGTAGGATCGACAATTCTGTCAAGGTTTCCGATGGTTCCTGACAGTGTTGTGATGCTTTTACTAATAGAAGCTTTTGAATTGATAACAAATAAATTTGCAAAAAACAGATCATTATACTGCCATACGAGTGAAAAAATAGATACTGTAATAACCGAAGGAATGGCATTGACAAGCATGATCCTGAAATAGGTATACCAGGGACCAGCGCCATCCACGAGTGCTGCTTCTTCAATTTCTTTTGGAAGTCCGCGGAAGAACTGATTAAAAATGTAAATGTACAGTCCAGATCGCAGGCCGCAGCCAAGCAGAGTCATAATATACATGGGCCAGGTAGAACCAAGCAGCGAGATTGGTTTACCATTCAGTAAAGTTACCAGACCAAGAGGATCAAAATTTCTGAATACCATATAGATCGGAATCATGATAGTGTGTGTCGGTATGACGATCATGATCACAACGCAGGCAAAAAGGACCTTTTTGAACGGAAACTGAAATCTTGCAAATCCATATCCTACCATGGAGGTGATTACTACCTGGAGCACCAACAGCGACAGATCATACCAGATGCTTTTTAACAGCACATTTACATAATCAAGTCTGAGCCACGAAAGCCGGTAGCGGTCGAGTGTCGGTTCCTTTGGAATAATATAAACGGCTTTATCATAAACATCCGAATCTGAAAAGAAGGAGCTGCTGACAATACCGATCAGCGGACTCAGTATGATATAACACATACCAATGATTACGACCCATCGGAACAGATGGAGGAGGAAATTCTTTGCCATGATCAGCGCTTTACTTCTGTCATTTGCAAACTGTTTGTCCTGTTTAACATTTGTTATTGCATTTTTTGCTTTTTCAACCAGCTGCATACTGTTTCCTCCTTTCTAATTGTAATAAAATGTCTTCTTTGAAATCAGCCCGCAGACGACAACCAGTATCGTACAGACAATGATCGTGCTCATAAGACTCATGGCTGAGCTGTAGCCCCATTTCTGATTAGTAAAAGCCATGTCGTAAGCTGCATTTACCACTTCGCTGTTTACAAAAGAGTCAACCACGGTGTATACAATATTGGTTATGATCAGCGGAGTCACCATCGGGAATGTTACTTTCCAGAAAGTCTCATAAGCGGTTGCTCCCTCGATCTTGGAAACCTCATACATGGAAGACGGTACTGCCTGAAGAGCGGCAATGAATACTACGATCTGAACACCGGATCTTGTAATAATATCATTGATCCTGCCGACAGCACTCACTACATATTCAAGAATACCAGCAGGCATTCCAATATTTTCGAACATGGCAAGATAATAATCAACATTGATGCTGACGCCTGAGCTGGCCGTATCAACTGCTACGGTGCTTACACCATTGACCATCAGCTGTCTGGCAGTATTGATCGTCTCCATGATCGCATCCGCATTCAGGATGACAGGTATGAAGAATATTGCTCTGATCAGTGTCCTGCCTTTGAACTTCTGATTTAACAGGATCGCCATAAGAAGACTGAAAAATATGATCAGAGGAATATCGATTACAATATCACCGACTGATCTTGTCAGTGTCTGTGTAAAGCTTCCATGCTCTGTCAGCATATATATATAGTTGTCGAGCCCTACAAAGGTAAGCTTAACACCACCAGAATCTAGCAGTTCTATGGAATTCATGCTCCATTTTACAGCAACAAATATACTTCTTACATAAAACAAAATAAATCCAAGCAGCCAGGGTGCAATGAACAGGAGGCCTGCAACAGCGCGTTTCTGCAATAAAGTCAGTTTATGTTTTTTAGTCATTGCTTCCTCCTTCCATCACATAGGATTTTGCTTTCACAATTGTCTGATCGACGGTGAAGTCTGCATCTGTGGTATTGATGTAGATAATAATACCATTGGAATATGTGATCTTTTTGATTCCATCAGCCAGAATTTCGTGTCCTGTCATGGTACTTCCGGAAACCTGACGCAAGACTTCGTTTGTCCTGCTGTAAACTGCTGTTGCTTCATCCATCCATACAGAATAGCTGGTTGAATAGAAACGATTCAGGCCGGTGTATTTCAGCTCACTGGAATCCGAATAAGTAAATGTAAAATGCGGTGCCGCGCCGTATTCGATCAGGTGAAGAACGATTTCATCCTGATCAAAGGTATCGCTTAAATTTATAGATTCGCCGCAATAGCTGATACAGCCATGCAATACCATTTCATAAAACGGGATTTCCTCATCAATGGAATAATAAGTATTCGCTGATGTGGCAATGTTGATCAGATCATCTGCATAAGGAAGGCTGTAGAAATTGCCGTCATTTATCATCAGGTCTTTTCCTGTTTCTGACAAAGTATCCAGCTGATCAATAACGATCTGTTTTGCATATTCTCTGTCAATAAATTCTGTCCTCTTCTTATCCGAATACAGCGTATCGCCCAGATCCCTCAGAGAAATTCCTGTTATGTCATAATCCTGTATATCCTTTGCAAAGGCTGAAACGTATCTTGGGAGAAATTTCGGTGACAGCAGGTCATACAGCGTTTCTATGTAGAACAATGAGGAAAGGTTGGTCAGTGTGGCTGGATTTACCTGTCCAAAGGAAGCAATTCTGCCCCCGGCATAATATCTGGCTGTTTCACGCAGGTAATCATACCGTTTTGAGATGTATGTGACCTTTTCAAAGGCAACATCAGCATACAGTTTACCGCCATTGCTTTCCAGCAGACTGCCAAGGTCTTCAAAATCAGATTTTCCTCCAAGCTTTGATAGACCTGTGATTTTATCCGCTACATCGTGATAATACCCTCCATTGAACCAGCCCTGATAATTCATGACAAGATTCGAAACTTCTGCATCACTGAACTGCTCAGCAATCTCTGCCGCCTGCTCAAAAGTCGTCATTGCTTCTGTTTTCAGATACTGTATACCAAGGAAGTAATCATATTTTTTTACACCGCCGATAATGTCAAGGTACATCGGAATGCTGCTTTCTTCCTGCATTTCGAGCACACCGTTTTCTATCAGCCTGTTTCTGAAATAATTTGCCATTCCTGCATATCCGTCAGAATCATCAGTCAGGAAGGAATATCGCATCTGTATATCCACATCATAGATATCATTTTCAGCAATCGGCAGGTCCGCTTCACTTCCGGTCGCTCCGAACATTGACAGCTTGCTGGTATTACGCAGTGAAAATTCTGAATACACATAATTGTAGCTGTTCAGCTTACCGGAAACGGAAGCAGTCAGCAGTGCAAGGGATTCACCATTCTCGATCGATACAAAGATTCCGCTGCTCTCTCTTTGAATTCCAAAGACAGGGAGTCTTGCTGTTGATGCATTTTCCACCACCAGATTCTCTGATGCTAACGGATCTATCCCATACATATACTGTGCATAATCCTGTACGTTCGTTTTTCCGTTATTAAAGTAGATGAGAGATCCAGATCCATTCGGCACAAGCATATACCCTTCTTCATCTGTTCCTGCAGCGCCAAAATAGCGAAGAACCTGTATCGTTGCGATCTTCGAACCGCCATTTTCCTCAATCATGGAGGTCGGAACATTTACGACCAGGGAATCTCCATCAAGCCGATACTCAAGCGCTATGACAAATGACATCGGCACTATGCCGTCAATGCCGGAATCTGCCATGTCTGCTTCATAATCATCCTGTGTATAGCCGGCTCCCTCGAAATACTTATTCATTTTTCGCAGTGTCGATGCTCCTGTCTGTGCGGCTTCGATCAGCTCCATCAGATCTTTGCCTTCACCGGATTCGACATAACGCATGTTCACAAATTTAGCATCTTCTTCAGACATCTTATCCGTGAACTTTTTTAATCGGTCGGCTGTTATATATACAGGTACAATGCCGGTCGGGCTGCTTAAGTCACCTAGTGTATAGATATATCTGATACCGTTTTCCAGGCTTTCTATCTCTACCTGTCCGAATGCGACTGCCTGGTCATAGGAGTTATAGGTCGCCGCAACATGTGAGGTATTGATATAGCCGACAACAAGCTGTGACTGCATGAGTGATTTATTGATCGGTGATGCAAGCGGATCGAACTCTGCTTCCGGCGGATTGGAATAGGTTATTGCTCCATTTCTCTTATCAACAATGGCAATGGCTGCTGTTTCTGTATTGGTATAAAGCTTTAAGGTTTCATTTTCGGCTGCAAGGACCATGCCTTCTACCAAAGGATCACTGTCATTTTGCGCCTGAAATGGCTTTCCCTCTTCTACATCATAGGTCAATTTTGAATCTTTGTATTCGTTATACAGCTTGTAGTGCACAAGGCGGTAAAGTCCTATTATCAGGATGACGATCGCAGCGGCTGATACAACGAAAAGCACAATTTTTTTTAACAGGCTCATTTTCTTTAACATTGCTTCCCCCCTTAACCCCGAAACAGCAGTTCAAGGTATATACTTCGTATGAACATAAACACCTGATCCAGCAAGGTCGACAGCATCATAAAGACAAAGATAATGATCAGAATGGCTATTAGCGTTAAAAATAATGTGAAAAGAGTCTTTCCGAGCGAATAATTATGTACCGTCATGATTCCAAGCAGCATCATGATCACTGTCCATGCTGTTCCGATAAAAATGATCAGATAATAAAATGCTTCTTCATCACTTGCGATGAACCGTGAAAGCAATATGGCAGGCAGACCGCAAAGAATCATAGGGAGAAGCGAATATCCTACTGCCATGATTATGTCTTTTAATCTGCCCTCTCCGTTCATCAGACAGGTAATGGACCAGTTGCCCACACAGAATAAAAAATAAACAACAAAAATACCCTGCATCTCACTTAAAAGATCGACTGTTCGTGGATTTACATCATTTACCACAAATCCAGCCCAGATACGGTTCAGCGTATACGTCAGTCCGGCCAGAAATACGATGATCAGAGCGATCGGTACACTCCCTCGGTCTCTGTGACGTATCTCATAAAAGCCGTCCAGCGGATGGGACAAAAGGTAGAATGTGTATTTGAATTTCTCTGCTGAAAAGAATTTATTCATAACTTCGTCCCCCCTTAGCTTTTCGATTTTTCCTGCGCAGTCCTTTGAATACGAACCATGCAGCAATCAGTACCAGTGCTCCTGTCATGAAATACCCCAGATTTGCTTTCAGAAATTCGTTCCGGTACCGTTTGTAGGCGATGGAATAATATTGCCTGCTCATACCGAGTTTTAAGTATTTCATAGCTAGTTTATATTCCCCTGTGGTAAGATAGGCTTTTCCGATGCCTACATTGGCAAGCTCAAGATTTTCGTTATATTTTAAAACTTCGTTCCATTTATCTACTGCCAGCGTCTCGTCACCATCATATCGAAGCCCTACTGCATCATTGATCAGCGTACCGTACTCTGATGGCGTAAATGAAATAATTTCTGCCCGGTATGAATCAAGCACCAGAATTTTATTCTCGTTGGCCTCTATGGCGACCGGTGTTACGAAGGTCCCTTCCTGTGTACCGATTCCCCCGAAAATGTACAGCAGATTCCCTTCATAGTCATAAGTAAAGATTCTTCCTCTCTTGGCATCGAGCAGTGAATATATCCCTTTGTCACGATAAACAACATCTATGATTCTGGACGGCCCTGAATATTCTGACATACCGTCGATCCAGATATCACCGCCAAGATTGGCGTTCTGTCCTTTCTTAATAACATCCTGTCCGTTCGGATTCAGACGCATGACAGCCTGTATACCTGCACTGTCAATATAAGATGCGTATAAAAATCCGGAAGGATCCACATCGATACCGGTGTATTCGGTAGCTATATACATCAGTGATTTTTCACGCTGTTCTTTTGTTTTGAATTTCTTCCAGAATTTTTCTATTGTTGAAATCTTGACCGGTATCGTTCCAAAGAAACTGGTGAACTGACCATTTTTTTCAAATACCATGACACCCTGGAACATGAACTGCGCAACTACATATACTCTTCCTGCATAATCTACCGTCACTTTCAGCGGCGTAAATACATAATCAGCTTCCAGTACATCAGAAACAGGATTTTCGATGATTTTAACAAGTTCCGGTGTTTCTTCTGATGCTGTTGTTTCACCGAGCAGCACCGATAAGTCAAGAACAACGATTCTGTTATTCTGCGAATCTGCAATATAGAGCTCATTGTCTGCTGTTGCACATACCCCATATGGTGCATTGAATGTATCTGCGGTTCCCTGATTGTCAAACTCCTTGATTTCTTTTACGATAGATTTCATATCTTCGCTGAGGATCAGAACTCTGTTGTTTCCTGTATCTGCCAGATAGACAAGGCCGTTTTGCGCAACAAATATATCCTGCGGGTTCAAAAACGGAGTCGTTCCCAGTGATACACCCGATATGCTGTCATCCGGAACATACGCTGCCGGAGTAAAAACAACTTTATTCCAGTAATCATAATTATAGGAATCATAAGGCACTTCCGCCGCACAGACTGATACCGGTTCAGATAATATAAGAAGCATCAGCACGATGGGAAGAACTGTTCTCAATATCAATTGTTTCATGAATGCTCCCCTCCTACTCTTTCATACCGGATGTTGTCATTGTTTCCAAAATATTGCTCTGGCATATCAGGAAAAATGTGATCGGAATGGCTGCTATGATAAAGGTAACGGCAGCTGCCGCTCCTGCTCTTGCCGCACCGCCGGCAGTAATCTGCTGCAGAGCATACTGCAAGGGTTTTAACTGTTCGCTTCTCAGATATGCTGTACCTGTATTTCCCCACATCTGCTGAAACTGGAAAATTGCAAGAGTCAGCCATGCAGGCTTGACGTTCGGCATGATGATCTTTCTGAAAGTATGCCACTCGGACGCACCATCCAGTCTGGAAGATTCCACGAGTGAATCCGGAATCTGTTCCATGAACTGCTTCATCAGGTAAAGTCCCATACCGTACTGCCAGGGCGGCAGAATAACTGCAAGGTAGGTATTATTGATATGGAGCAGCGATACGATCATGTAGATCGGTATCTGGGTGACCTGCCAGGAAAACATCATGGAAAGGATGATGAAGCTGAACAGGATCTTCTTGCCTGGAAAGTCATGTTTTGCCAGAGGATATGCTGCAAGTGAAGCCAAAAGCACATGTCCTACGGTTCCGCAGGTGGTGATGATCACTGTATTCATCATGTATCTTGAAAATGGGACCCAGGTCGTGTTCATCAATACGAACAGGTCTGAAAAATTCTCAAGCGTTGGGTTCCTGACAAAGATCTTCTGCGGGTACTGGAATATCTCATCCAGCGGTTTCAATGCATTGTTAATGATCAGGATCAGCGGCAGTGCCATACATACTCCGCAGAATATCATAAGTACATAAAGGATGGAATTACCTGCTCTGGAGCGGTTCAGGCGCTTTTCACGACGGATACGGCGGCGGTTTTTTAAGATTACTTCTTCAGCTGTCATATTAGTCTCCCACCCTTCGTAATATTCTCTGAACCAGCTTGTTGGAGCCAACCATCAGTAAGAAAAGCACGGTCGCAATCGCTGATGCATATCCCATTTCAAATCTTGTCATACCGTAATCGAGCAGATGGGTAACAACCGTAGCTCCGGCATAGTTCACGCTGGGGTTTCCTGCCAGCTGTATGGACACATCCGCAATCGCAAAGGAGGTAGTGATCTGCATTACCGCACCGAACATCAGCTGCGGTTTCATGGCCGGAAGCGTAATGTACCAGAGCTCCTGCCAGCGGTTCTTGATCCCGTCCACAGCGCCGGCCTCATAAAGAGTTTTATCCACAGTCTGCAGACCTGCAATGAATGCCAGGAATCCCGTACCAAGGCTTAACCAGAGCTGAACTATGATCAGCATGGGAAGTACGTATTTTTCAGTCTTCATCCATAAGACCGGATTATCCAGTATCTGCAGCTTCAATAACAAACTGTTCAGATATCCGTATCTGTCTCCTGTCAGAATGATGTTCCAGATCAGATATGCCTGGCCGCTGATGGATGGTGCATAGAATATCAGGGTAAGAAAAGCTCTCATCTTTCCCTTGAATTCATTTATGATCCATGCAAACATCAGACACAGAAAATAGCTGATCGGGCCGGTAATGACTGCGAAAAGAAATGTGTTCTTCAATGCAATCAGGAATATATCATCTTCCAGAAATAATTTTACATAATTGTCCCAGCCGATAAAGGTCGGCCATTCCAGCATATTAAAATATGTAAAGCTGAGAAAAATTGAAATCACGACCGGCATGAT
>QKDK01000326.1 GCA_003252135.1 Clostridia bacterium | reverse complement strand
GATGAAAAAAATTATTTCCAGTGTTCTTGTTTTGGTTCTTCTGCTGAGCTTTGCCGGCTGCGGCAATTCAGGTGAATCACAAAATGTATTTTCAGACAATGGTACTTCAGGCAATGCAAGCAATGTGACTGCTGCACCGGCTGCCGATAATGCTGCAGAAACCGGTTCAGATGAGGCATCGAAAAAGATCGTTATAGCAATTGATGAAATGTTTGGCAGTATGGACCCGGCAGGCTTTGCGCTTCAGACATGGAACGGCTTTGCCAATCTTTGTTCTACTCCGCTGCTTTCCTTTGACAGTGAGGGTGCAGAGGTAATGGGTGCAGCAGAAAGCTACACAGTTAGCGATGACCAGCTTACCTGGACATTTATACTTCGACAGGACGGAAGATGGAGCGATGGTTCCGCAGTAACAGCAAGCGATTTTGTCAATACTGTGAAACGTGCTCTGGATCCTGAAAACAGCGATTCTATCTATGCAGAAATGCTTTATGGTATCAAGGGTGCAGAAGAAGCAAATTCAGGGACTGGGTCTCTTGATGATGTCATGGTAACAGCAATTGATGAATATACCCTTGAGTTTCAGCTTACGACGATTTGCCCTTACTTTAAAAAGCTGCTGACGCTTCCTGTATTCTATCCATCAAAAACGGGAGTTGCAACGAATGAAAATAAAGAATGGTATAAGGATCCTGCAACGAATGTCTGCAACGGACCATTCATGCTGTCAGAGTATATTCAGGATCAGTCCTATACAGTAACTAAAAATCCCTACTATTATGATGCTGATAAGGTAAACCTTGATACGATCACATGTGTTTGCGTTTCAGATACACAATCAACCATTGCGGCATATCAGGCAGGTGAAATCAATGCTTGTTCAGGTCTTCCGGATTACATTGAAACGCAGTATGAAGGCTCCGACGAGCTTACGATCTGGAATATGCTTACAACGACCTCGATTCTGCCGAATATGAATGTTGAACCGCTGAATAATGAGCTTGTCAGAGAAGCGCTTGCGCTTGCGCTGACACGTGAGGCGATCTGTGCATCCATGGGAGCTAACTATGAACCAAGCTATACCTGGGTACCAAAACATATGCTTTCCAACGTCGGAAGTGCTGAATTTAGTGCGGAAGAAACACCTTTTACAGAAGATGCTGCACGAGCACAGCAGCTGCTGGCTGAGGCAGGCTATGAAAATGGAGAGGGCTTCCCGACACTTACCTACACCTACCCGAGCAGTGAAAAAGATGCTATCCTAGCTCAGGCTATTCAGGCACAGTTGAAGGCAGTCCTTAACATCGACATAGAACTGGAGGCACAGGAATCAGAAGTATACAATACAACAAAGCGTGAGGGAAGCTTTGAACTGCTTCGCTATAACTGGACTGCAGATTTCAACGATCCGATTAATTACCTGTCCTTATATACATCGAATTCATCCTTGAATTTTAATCATATAAATGATGCGGAGTATGATGCGGCGATAGAGAATTCTAATACTACAGCTGATCCGGCAGAACGAAACACATATCTGCATGAAGCACAGAATATCCTGATCAATGAGAATTTTTACGTAATACCAATATCGACAATGAATTATATCGGACTTCGTAATTCAAACATAACCGGAATTACTTACAATGACAAGGGCGAAGCATCTTATACCTATGCGGATATCGAATAGTTCTGTCTGTCAGACAAAATTATAAAGCTGCATTCTGGGTTTGGCGGAGTAAAAGCATAGCAGACGCGGGTCGGCAGTACCCTGCGTCTGCCGTTGCTTCCATGAATTATGTTTTGAAAGAAGGATGGAATATGAGTGATATTGATAAGCTTACAAAAAAAGGTATACAGAATATTCCGGCATATATTCCGGGAAGGACTTCTGAAAGTGTAAAAGAGAAATACGGACTTGATAAAGTCTTAAAGCTGGCATCAAACGAAAACCAATATGGCGTTTCACCAAAAGCTGTGGAAGCAATGGTGCAGGCGGCAACGGAAGCGAATATATATCCGGACCCGTTCTGCTTACAGCTTCGGAAAAAGTTGGGAAAGAAATTTGGGTTTGATGAAAGTGGTGATAATGTGATTATTTCACAGGGAGGCTGCGGAATAATAGCTCTTCTGGGTGAGGTGTTCATAACCGAAGGAGATGAAATGATCTGCTGTGATCCGACCTTTGATGCGTATGCAGGTGCCTGCAGGCGTAACGGCGGAATCGTAGTCAAAGTACCTGTGACAAAGGAGCAGCTATATGATCTTGACGGTATTTTCGCTGCCATAACAGAGAAAACAAAAATGATATTTATCTGTAATCCTAATAATCCTACCGGGACTGCAGTTGATAGCAGCGCTCTGATGGCACTGATAAAAAAAATTCCAAAGCACATTATAACGGTTGTGGACGAAGCTTACATTGAGCTGGCAACAGATCCTGCCGTGAGGAGTATGGTGCCTTTAATCACTGAAGATCTGAATCTGATCGTTATAAGAACCTTTTCAAAGCTTTACGGTATGGCAGGGGTGCGTGTGGGCTATTCGTTCATGAATAAGGAACTGCATGCAACACTTCAAAAGGCTACTACCGTTTTTGTTGCCGGAAGGATTGCTCTGGCGGGTGTCATGGCGGCAATGGATGATGAGGAATTTGTTCTGCAGACCAGAAAAGGAATCAGTCAGGGCCGTAATTATCTGACAAAGGAACTGACAGCAATGGGATGGAAAGTATTCGAATCACACACGAACTTTATCTATACCGATTCCGGTTTGCAGACGGCAGCACTGGCAAATGAACTCGAAAAGTATGGACTGATCATACGCGGTAATTTTAAATACAGCAGGATCACGATCGGTACAATGGAGCAGAACAAAGAGGTAATAGAGATTATAAAAAAGGTAATCTCGAAAGGCAATGTTCCCAAAAGTGAACAGTAGTAAAAATCCTTTGGAAAGGCGGTGACCAGAATGGAGAATATGTGGTATCCTGTTGCAGCTGTTATGCTTTCGATACTAGCCATTGCTGGGTTTTCAGCGATGGAAGCCGGTATGGCAAGAGCTAAAAATGCAGGAAACACAGTTGTTAAATGCGCTGTTGGATTCATGATATCTATTCCTGCTTTCATGCTATCCGGACAATATATCGCATCAATGCAGAATGATGTGATACAGATACTTCCTGCGATGGCAGCCGGTGTTGTCATAACAAATATCATTGCCGGAGCAGTCAGTGAGAGAATAAAGCTGTCTGCCTATAGTATCGTCTGCCTGCTGATAGCGGCGGTTATCTACCCGTTTATCCTTTTTGTTGAGCATAAGGTGCTGCAGCCGGCAGGCCTGCATGATTTCTCAGGGCTTTCTACACTTAGCCTGGCAGGAGGAGCGGCAGCCTTTTTTTCTGCAAGATCATTGGGGGCCAGAACAGGGAAGTATTCCGGAGGCAGGGTTTCAAGAGCGATGCCGGGCCATAACATTCCGCTTGGAGTACTGGGCATGCTGCTGTTGGTTTTTTGCAGTATTGGTTATACTGGCTGTTCAATACTAAGTAATGCGTATACATTACAGGAAAGCTTTACCATGATACAGCAGGTGCTGCTGCTGACCAGTCTTGCCGGACTTACGGCTCTGCTTGTATCGTGGGCGAGGTATAAAAAACCGGATATCACCATGTCTATTAGCGGTATGCTTTCCGGAGCTGTTGCAGGCAGCAGTACCTGTGATGAAACAGGTGTGATGGGAGCGGCTGTCATTGCTGTTATTATCGGATTTTGTATAGTTTTTTCAATCGAAAATCTAGATCAGAACCTTCATGTGGATGATCCCTCAGGTGTGGTGTCGATTTTTTGTATCGGAGGGATGGCTGGGCTGCTTGGAATCGGACTTTTATCGGTAAAGAGGGGGCTCATACATGGACTGGGATTAACATCTCTTGGAGTTCAGGCATTCACTGTTATATTCATGCTCTTGTTCATGGCGGTGTCGATTTCAACTATGTTCTGGCTTCTGAAAAAATCGATCGGACTTCGGCTGTTACCGGGGCGTGAGATGGAAGGATTGGATACAGAAGAAAACGGACTTATCAGTGCGTATCATGATTTTACTTATAATATTGATGCCACAGACTGGAATGATAGTACAATCAGCAGTAAAAGCGGTAAAAGCAAGGGAAGCAGCAGCGAGGACTATACTTATGAATATCAGCCTGATAACATTACTTATCATTCTGGTATGCTGACAAAGCTTGAAATCATTACCAGAAAAGAAAAATTTGAAGAACTCAAGATAGCCCTCAATGATATTGGGATAACAGGTATGACTGTGTTTCCGGTATCAGGCTGTGGGGTACAGAAAGGCTATAATGAGGTCTATAGAGGTATTCCGCTCGAAGTTCAGCTGCGTCCTAAAATACGTGTGGAGGTCGTGGTTGCCAAAGTACCGGTCAAAGAAGTCGTGAACACGGCCAGAAAAGTATTGAATACTGGTCATGTAGGAGACGGCAAGATATTTATTCATACCCTGGAAGATGTTGTAAGAGTCAGGACCGGAGAAAAGGGATATGATGCCATGCAGGGAGGCGCATCAGAATAACTAAATTTTCATTATCATGGATAGGTCAAGCAGGTAGCTTCTGAAAGAAAAAGTATCACTTGACGCATGATACACAACATCTGTAAGAAAAAGTAACACTTGACGCATGCAGCAGAGTATGGTAGTATACTGCCTAACTAAATAGATGAAAAAAGGCTATGATAAGAAAGAGTAGCATTTTTGATTCCAAACAGAAAGATGCCGGTTGATGAGAGGCTCATGGATAAAGAATGTGAATACCTCTTTGAGCTGCGCACCGAACCTTAAAGTAGGCTGCGACGGAGAGCACACCGTGATCAAGTGCCAGGGTATCGCTTTTGCCGTACCTGATGAGGCAGATAACGTGAGTTGTCTGTAAACTTTAGGTGGTAACACGAGATTCACTCTCGTCCTTTTGGTAACAAAGGGACGGGAGTTTTTTTATTTCATCAGTCTTTTGCAGATATTTAGAATAATTTATTGTGCTAAACTGCACAGGAAAACGGAGGTATTATGTTAAAACCAGAAGAACAGATTCGTATTATCTGCAAAGGAGCGCACCAGTGCGTGAATGAAGAGGAATTATTGGAAAAGCTTAAAAAATCCTACAGGGAAGACAGGCCGCTGAAGGTAAAATTCGGGCTTGACCCTTCTGCACCTGATATCCATCTAGGACATGCTGTACCGCTTCGCAAGATCAGGCAGATTCAGGAGCTTGGACACACAGCTGTGATCATTATCGGCGATTTTACAGGGAAGATCGGCGATCCGACCGGTAAATCAAAGGGGCGTGCTGCCTTAACAGATGAACAGGTAAAGGAGAATGCGCTGACCTACTGTGAGCAGATTTTTAAGGTGATCGACAAGGATAAGACCATATTGAGGTTCAACAGCGAATGGCTTTCCAAGCTGAACTTTGAAGACGTTATACGGTTAGCTTCCATCACAACAGTAGCCAGAATGCTGGAACGGGATGACTTTCAAAATCGCTACAGGAATGGCGTACCGATCGGAATTCATGAGTTCTTTTACCCTCTTATGCAGGCGTATGATTCCATTGCGATCGACGCAGATATCGAACTTGGCGGAACCGACCAGACCTTCAACATTCTGATGGGCAGGACCCTGCAAAAAGCGATGGACAAAGAGCAGCAGGTCGCACTCTTTATGCCGATTTTAGAAGGACTTGACGGTGTGGAAAAGATGAGCAAAAGCCTTGGTAATTACATCGGAGTCAGCGAACCGGCAGAGGTCATGTTCAAAAAAGTCATGGAGATTCCGGACGACCTGATCCTTCGCTACTTTGAACTTGCAACGGATGAACATCCGGATACCATTGATCAGATCAGAAGAGATCTGGATGCTGGAATGAACCCAAGAGACTGTAAGCTGCAGCTGGCTAAAATCATTACCGCGCTCTACCACACGGCAGAAGATCAGGAGAAAGCAGAGGAGTACTACAACGCAGCCTTCTGTAAAAAGGCGGTTCCGGATGACATACCAAAGATGCTTTTGTCAGCAGACTTGGTAACCTTATCGGACTGTATTCCGGAGCTGATCTCGATGGATCTTGTAAAAAGTAAAAGCGAGTTCATACGAATGCTAAAACAGAATGGAGTACAACTGAACCAGGAAAAGATAACGGAAGATGCGTTGGGAAGGGTATTGCAAAACAAAGATGTACTAAAGATCGGAAAGAAGAGATTTGTCAGTATAAAACGGTAAGGTGCATGCCAAACAAAAAGCGCTTTGTTCACCGGGGAGGAGGAGAACAAAACGCTTTTTTAAGGGGAGTATTATGAAATCTATTTCAATTTTAGGTAGTAAGCTTATTTGTTTGTTGCTTTGTTTATGAGCTTAGTATAAAGGCAAAATGTGAAGCAGTCGTGGCGTTAGGGTGAACATTCTGTGAATTGAAGTTGCGATTTAAACCTTAAAATTCTTTCGTAACGAAGTTCGTAATCCAAACAAAAAGCGCTTTGTTCACCGGGGAGGTTGGAGAACAAAACGCTTTTTTAAGGGGAGTATTATGAAATCTATTTCAATTTTGGGTAGTAAGCTTATTTGTTTGTTGCTTTGTTTATGAGCTTAGTATAAAGGCAAAATGTGAAGCAGTCGTGGCGTTATAGTGAATAAATTGTGAATTTATATGCAGAAATAATACCAATAGAAATTCTGTTATCGGTATTACTTCAGATATAGTGAGACACATTTGAAATACCTTTTAGTACCTTTGATGCATCTTTGAAGTATTATTGAAATACAACAAATCGCAGTTGAATCGCAGCAAGGTACCTTGAATCACAACGAAGTGCCCTTGAATCACTACAAAGTACCCCTGAAGCACCTGACATTTCATAAAGATTCCCCTGGAAGGATTAATGTGTTATAGTGTAAATAATAGGTATTACATAAAATTGTTATGAGTCGAGGTGCTGATACGATGAACTACACGCTTTCAGAAGCAAAGCAATATGCTAAAGATAACCGGCAGGAAGAATGGATTCAGGGTTTCCTGCGATACGAAGACAAAGAGATGCCAAATCCCAATTACGGTTTCGCGGATGGATTGCTGCTGGAAGAACGCGCTTACTTTGGTCCCTTAACCATTCCGCTTTCCAGTCTGGTAACCGTACGAATTGGGAAAGACATAACCGATGCAAATGATGCGAAGTGGTTCAACCATAAAGTAGACAAAATTATGGAGAAGCTAGATCGCTGGGATATGCCGCCGCTGATCGCACAGGTTGACGAAGGCAGACTTATTCTGACGGACGGGAATCACAGGTATAGTGCACTTGCAAGAACAGGAAAGATGGAATACGCGGTCCTGCTTTGGTGCAACAAGGAGAAAGAGACAGAAACAGAAAGACTGATTGAACAAAATGGATGGAAGTGAGAGCAAATGAAGACACTATACGTTACGGATCTTGACGGCACCTTACTGAATACAAAGATAAAATTAGTGAGTACAGTCTTGAAGTTATTAATTCGCTGGTAGCGAAGGGGATGCTGTTCACCTATGCGACGGCGAGATCTTTGGTATCTGCTTCTGTGGTTACACAAGGTCTATCACAGGATATTCCTGTGATTGTGTACAATGGAGCCTTTATCCTTTCGCCCGGAACCGGAGAGATACTATCTTCTACGTTCTTTTCCGATGATGAGGCAAAACAGGTAATCAAAGTGCTGCAGGAATGTAATGTAAGTCCGCTGGTCTATTCTTATGTTGACAAGATTGAGAAAGTTTCCTTTGATGCAACCCGAGTAAATGATGGAATCGAGAGGTATCTTTCGCTTCGAAGCGGTGACCGAAGACTGCGTCCGTTACCTTCAAAGGAAGGTCTTTATGATGGGCAGATGTTCTATTATACGGTAATAGGTGAACAAAAAGATCTGTTACCGGTTTATGAAGTGTTTTCAAAGGACGCCCGCTATACCTGTACGCTGCAGCAGGAATTGTATCGTCCCGAGTACTGGTGTGAGATCATGCCAAAGAAAGCGACGAAGGCAGAAGCCATACTGAAGCTGAAAAAGTTATGGAACTGTGATCGTATCATTTCCTTTGGAGATGCGATCAACGATATACCAATGTTTCAGATTTCGGATGAGTGCTATGCGGTTGAGAATGCAGTTGCGAAGGTAAAAGAAGCGGCAACCGGAATGATAGAAAGTAATGACAACGATGGTGTCGCAAAGTGGCTGAAAGAGTATTTATAGTATGCTGTGATTCACGAAGAGAATACCAAAGGAGGTAATAATATGGCTTTTTGGATCTATATGGTATGTATGGATCTGCTGATACCGGTCAGTATGATTCTGATTGGGAAGCGATTTCAAAAGAAACCACCAAAGTACAAAAATGCTCTGACTGGCTATCGAACGAAACGTTCCATGTTAAGTGAAGCAACTTGGGAGTTTGCTCATATTCATTTGGGAAAGACCTGGGAAAAATGCGGAATCATTGCGTGTCTGGTCACGATTGTTTTGATGCTGCCAGTGTTCGGTAAGAGCACAGATACCGTTGGCATCGCCGGAGGTATACTATCAGGGGTACAGTGCGTCTTAATGATTGCAACGATAATACCGACAGAGATCGCACTGAGGAAGACCTTTGACGAGAAGGGACGAAGGGTTGAGTGAAATGAAAGCATTGATTATATACTTCAGCGGGACCGGTAATACAGAATACGTTGGCAGGAGGATAAAGGAGGAGCTTGAACATCGTAAAATTGAAGCAACCCTGCATTCAATCGAAAAAGATACACTCCCAGAGATGAATCAGTACGACTATCTGTTTGTCGGAGCACCAAAATACTATGAGTATCCTGTGATTCCGATCTTTGATTACCTTAAGAAGAAACTTCCGATTGCCGACAAAGAGATACCGGTTTTTGCATTTGTTACAGAAGCTTCGACATCCAAAACAAGTTTTTCAGAAATGAAAACAATACTGAAACAAAAAAACGGTCGATTGACGACGGCAAAGACCTATTCAATAGCGAACAATCTGCTTATATTTGATATAATCAAGCCAACGGATGAAGATAATAAACGTAAGAACCTGAATATACTTGAACATTTGTTGGATAAGGATATTACCGAATTTCTTCGGGGTGAGATTACGATCGAAGATCCTGGGTTTTTTGGCAGAGCGATGGGAAAAGCAAGCGGCCATGCATTTACAAAAATATTTCCGCTGTTCTTTATGCGATATTCTGCAGATAAGAAGGAATGTATAAAATGTGAAAAATGTGCCAGAGAATGTCCGGTGGATAATATTCAGATGAAGGACGGATACCCTGTTTTTGGCAAGAAATGTCTTTGCTGTACCCGTTGCATCAATCAATGTCCGACCAATGCTGTTCTGTATAATAAAAAGCATAAAGTTCAATACAGTAAATTAAATGCTTAGGAAGCAGAAGCGGCAAAAGAATAATTCAGATCTTGTGAGTTGTTACAGGTTAAGTAGCAGATTGGAGGAAGTAAATGAGAGATTCGCTTTTGGAAGTTTGTACAAGTTATAGTAGGAACAAGGAAGTAGTAAGGTCAGCATTCCCCTTTGATAGCAGTTATATGCATCCGGTGTGTGCTGCTATTTTTACCGATAAGAAGAAAGAAGCAAATGCAGAACGGATCAGAGAATGCAAAGAGATTCTAAAAGCACAGACCGGTGTATTTTCGAACTTCAGGGGAACAGCAAAACCGGCCATGATATCCATGCTGGCGGTTGACAGTTATCCGGAACGAAAGATGGAAAAATCACTGGAGATGTATAAACTTTTAAAGGAGAAGTTCTACACCTCTTCGTATCTTCCGCTGACAGCAATGATTCTGGCTGATCTGGCAGAGGAAGGAGATTATCAGCGCATCGCAGACAAGACCAGACAGATCTATGAACTGATGAAAAAAGAGCATCCCTTCCTGACATCCGCAGAAGACAGTATTTACGCCGGGCTGCTTGCATTATCCGACCGGACGAAAGAAGCACTGGTCGAGGAAACAGAGAGGTGCTTTGAAAATGTAAAGGATCGGTTCTATTCAAAAAATGCGATTCAGTCCCTTAGTCATGTATTGGCTCTCGGAGATGGATCCGCCGAATCAAAATGCAGCCGGACCATTGAGATATTCGACCAAATGAAAGAGCAGGGGATGAAATATGGCACCAGTTATGAACTTGCTACCCTTGGTGTACTGGCACAGCTACCGGGTGACGTGAGAGATATTGTGAACGATATGGCTGAAATTGATGCATTTCTTGAAAAGCAGAAAGGCTACGGAATCTTTGGCGTCGGAAAGAAGCAGCGGTATATGCATGCAGGAATGCTGCTAACGAGCGATTTGCTCCAAGAGGAAGGTAACACAGCCATGAGTGCTTCTGCCGTCAGTGGAACAGTAGCACTGATCGCGGCACAGCAGGCGGCTTTGTGTGCCGCAATTGCAGCATCCAGTGCAGCAGCATCCACGGCAGCGACAAGTTAGAACTTCTGACTTTAATAAAGTAAAGTGTGAAGGAAACACGAAGGTAACATGCATGAATCATGCATGTAAGGCAGCTTCGTGTAAAAGAACTGCGATATTCTCGCAGAGGGCTCGAGTATCTTGTTCTTTATTTATTATTTGTGATGCCATAAAGCGGCATCATGTTTTGAAAGTGTGAGGGAAACACGAAGTTAACATGCGTGAATCATGCATGTAAGGCAGCTTCGTGTAAAAGAACTGCGATATTCTCGCAGAGGGCTCGAATATCTTGTTCTTTACTCATGTTTTGAAAGTGTGAAGGAAACACGAAGTTAACATGCTTGAATCATGCATGTAACCATCTTCGTGTTTCCTTCACTCATTAATTATGCACAAAAATATCATACTAGAATTGTACATTATTACAGCTTGATTTTAAGAAAGGACGAGCGTATACTAAAAACAGTTAAACGTTTAAACGTTTATATTTTTTCCCGGGAAGTTAAACGTTTAAACGAATAAACTGAAAAGGATATTGGGCTTTATATTTTATGCCGCAGTCAGCGGCCAGAATGGGAGGTATTTATGAAACGAGGATTCGTAATACTATTAATTACAGCAATGATGCTTGGATTAGTTGCCTGCGGTAACAATGATACAACAAATACAAGCCAGAATACGCAGAACACAGCAGGTACCACAGATACTACGGAAAACACAGGAAAGACCGACAGCAGTACCACAGACACAGAAGAACCTGTAACGATCACATACTGCAACTTTAATGCATCCGGTGGAAATGAGGCAACGCTTGCTTCCATGTACGAAGCATTTCACGCAGAGTACCCGAATATAACGGTAGAAATCGAAACCGTAGCATACTCCGATTATTTCACCTTAATGCAGACGAGGGTAGCCGGCGGAACTGCACCGGACTGTTATGAACTGAACATTGAAAACTTTGCTTCCTATGCGGCGAAAGGTGTAATTGCAGATCTTTCCGCATCCGATACCAGCAAATTTAACACAACAGCACTGAGTGCCTTTAATGTTGGCGGAACACAATACGGGCTTCCGGGCAACTTTTCCAACGTAGTCTTATTCTTTAACAAAGATCTCTTTGATCAGGCCGGTGTTTCTTATCCGGACAGCAGCTGGACATGGGAAGATGTTCAGGCAGCGTCCGAAGCAATCAAGGCACTTGGTGATGATTATTATGGAATCTACGCACCGATCACCTACAATGAGTTCTTTAAAGTTGCGGCACAATTTGGCGGATCTTTGTTGAATAGTGACAAGACAGCGTTTACAATTAACTCAGCAGAGAACATTGCAGCGGCACAGATGATGGTAGACCGTATTCTTGTCAGCAATATTCAGCCGACCTCTGAACAGATGGGTGGCATGGGTGACTGGGATCTTTTTGAGAGCGGACGTCTTGGAATGATTCCGACCGGTATCTGGGCATTCAATACCTTTACAGATGCCTGTGATTTTGCATGGGATATCTGTGTAGAACCGGGACAGACACAAAAAGCAACACACTTTTTCAGTAATGCACTGGTTGTTAATGCAAGCAGTGAGAAAAAAGATGCAGCGATTACCTGGATCACCTGGCTTGCTTCCAGTGATGAATCGGCACAGCTTCGTATAGCGGCTGGCTGGGATCTTCCGGCAATCAACAACCAGGATGTATTAAATGGTTATCTTGCGATAACACCACCGGAAAACCGTCAGGCAGTCTTTGACTCGTTGAATTATCTTGTCGTTCCTCCGATCATCGAAGACTACAGTATGATGTCAGACATAATCACGGATAAACTTTCGGCAGCGGCAACCGGGACGATGACTGTGCAGGAAGCACTTGATGCAGCGCAGAGCGAATGTGAAGCACAGATCACGTTACAATAAGATAGACGGGAAAATGAGTTCCATCTATCGTTCATGCAGAATGGTATAATACTTCTTCGCACCGGAGGTTCCGCGAGGAACGCCGGTGTGGAGATGCACAGAAACCGCGTGCAGGAAATGGGGGTAACATGAAATAGAAATCATTTCATGTGGCAAGTTTTACGCCTGTGTGATCCTCGGCTTAAACTTGATATGCACAGAAATCATGTGCAAGAAATGGGGGTAACATGAAACAAAGTAAATGGAAATCAATTCCCTTTTTGCTTCCGAGTTTACTGGGGATGGTGGTCTTGAGTCTTCTTCCGATCGCTATAGCCATCGTACTGAGTTTTACAGATTGGAACGGTCTTGACAAGCTGAATCTGACTACGATCCGTAATGAGTTTGTCGGATTTAAGAATTACATCAGTATACTTGGCAGTGCAGAGTTCTGGCAGGTACTTGGGCATACGGTTTATTATATCGTACTGTATTTGCCGCTTGCCATGCTTGCATCCATGGGAATAGCACTTCTCTTGAACAAAGGCAGAAAAGGGACCGCGTTCTTTCGCGTCATATACTACATTCCGGTATTGACTTCATGGGTCGCAGCCAGTCTGATCTGGAAATGGGTCCTTAGCAGTAAGTACGGTATCATCAATAATCTGCTTGCCCTTGTCGGAATAACGGGACCGGCCTGGTTATCGAGCCCGGTATGGGCAATGCCTGGAATCGTACTGGCTTCCGTATGGAAAGACATGGGATTCTATGGTCTGTTCCTGTTATCCGGCTTGACCGCAATCAATACGACCTACTACGAAGCGGCAAAAGTGGACGGTGCAGGGAAACTGACAATGTTCTTTAAGATCACGCTGCCGCTTGTCACACCGACGCTCTTCTTTTGTCTGATCATGTCTCTGATCAATGCTTTTCAATTGTTCCCACAGGTCCAGATCATGACAGAGGGCGGACCGAACGGAGCGACAAGAGTCGTGGTAGAGAGAATTTATACCTATGGTTTCAGTTATTTTAAAATGGGATTTGCATCCGCTTATTCCTGGCTGCTGTTCCTGATCATATTTATTCTGACGCTGGTGCAGTTCAAACTACAGAACGGGTGGGTACATTATGAATCATAAAGGGAAAAAAATAATAGATGTGGCTGGATTCTATCTAGTATCAGCTCTTATGACAATCATTGTTCTGATCCCCTTCTTCTGGATGCTGTCGACCTCGTTAAAGAGCAAAGGTGCCCTGATGGCGCTTCCGATTCAGTGGATACCGGAAGAACCTGGCTTGAAAGCCTATCAACAGGTATTCGAACGGTTCCCGTTCGTCAGAGCGATGTTCAACAGTGTCGGAATCTCTGTATTTTACACCGCAATTACGATCCTTTCGGCATCCATGGCAGCATTTGCTTTTGCCAAGCTTGCGGTTCCGTGCAAGAAGGTGCTGTTCAGTCTTTATATTGCGACCATGATGATACCGACGCAGGTCACGTTGATTCCGCTGTTCGTAATCATGAACCGGCTGGAGCTTGTCGACACGTATGGTAGTGTTATTCTGCCGGCGGTATTCCGGGCGTTTGCGGTATTTCTGCTGGTGCAGAATATGAAATCAATTCCGAATGACTTTATGGAAGCCGCACAGATGGACGGTGCAAAGCTAGGATATATCTACTGGCGGATCATAATGCCGCTTAGTACACCGGCGATTGCCAGCCTCTCGATCACCACATTCATGGAAAGCTGGAATGATTATCTTTGGCCGCTGGTCATGCTTTCCGATAAGAAAAAAATGACCCTTACCCTGGCGCTCAACAGTCTGAACGGTCAGTATACCACAGATTATAATGTGCTCATGGCAGGAAGTCTTATCTCAATGATCCCCATCATTCTTGTCTACACGGCGGCAAGCGGGAAGATGAAGAATGGATTAATGGCAGGAGGTATCAAACAGTGATACTTACAATGAACAAGAATGAGAGTAAAATAAGAAATTTTATTGAAGAATATAAGAATGACCGGAGAATCATTTCATTCGATACCGATGCGACTTCCTTTTTTGGACTTGGCGAACGTTACTGCAGCGTGAATCACATAGGAAAACAGCTGGAGTCCAAAGTGGTAGAAAAGTTCTGTCATCAGGGGGAAATCACATATTTTCCGGTTCCATTTTTTCATACAGAAGACGGGTATGGGCTGTTCGTAGAGACGCAGGAACCTGTGGCGTTTGTTTTTGACAAAGGCAGGGTGGAGATTACTTTATCAAAAGAACAGGAAGCAATCTTACATTTTTTCTATGGAACACCTAAGGAAATCATCAGGCAGTTCATGGAACAGACCGGTGATCCTATACTTTTGCCTGCATGGGCATTTGGTGTCTGGGCTTCCGCTAACCGGTGGAATTCGCAGAGTATTGTAGAAGAACAGCTAAAAAGAATCGAAGAGTATCAGTATCCGGCATCTGTAATCGTTCTGGAAGCCTGGAGCGATGAAGCGACCTTCTATATGTGGAACGGCAGTACCTATGAAGAAAAGGATGGCAGTGAAAGCCATACGGAGGCAGATATTACGTTCCACGAACCATGGCCTGACCCGGTGGGCATGATCAAAAGAATAAGGGAAAATGGTATGCATCTGGTGCTATGGCAAATTCCGGCATTAAAGGAACTTGACGAAGGACAGATCTGCATACAGCATGAAAAAGACAGGGCATACGCCGAAGATGAAAAATTAGTAGCCCTGAACGCAGATAAAAGCATCTATACCATTCCCAAACAGTGGTTCATCGGCGCTTCTCTGCCGGATTTTACGAACCCAAAGACTAAGAAATGGTGGTTCTCAAAGCGTGACTATCTGCTTCAGATGGGCGTGGAAGGGTTTAAGACCGACGGCGGTGAATTTGTTTACGATGAGGACCTGATCTTTTATAAGAACAGGACAGGAAAGCAGGAGAAGAATCTATACCCGGTTCATTATGAAGAAGCTTATCAGGAATTCATTGGCGAGAAAGGTGTGCTGTTCAGCCGGGCAGGTTATACCGGGTCACAGCGCACGCCCATGCACTGGGCAGGAGATCAGATGTCAGAGTTCTCGGAGATGCAGTCGGCGCTTCGCGGCGGATTATCCCTGTCTCTGTCCGGTTCATTCTTTTGGACGCTTGATCTTGCAGGCTTTGCAGGTCCTGTTCCTTCGAGAGAGCTGTACTTTCGTGCAACAGCTCTGGCAGCATTTTTACCGGTAATGCAGTGGCATAGCGAACCGGCAGGCGGTCAGTTCGAAGAAGTCATGAAAGGAGAACGAGCTGTCAATGACAGAAGTCCGTGGAACATGGCTGCCATTCATGAGGATGAAAGCATTCTTGAAAATGGTCTTTTCTATGCCTGGATCCATCAGAATCTGGTACAATATCTGTATCAGGAAGCCTGCAGAAGTGTTCAGGACAGGACACCGTTCTTCCGCCACTTGTATCTGGATTATCCGGAAGATGAAACAGTATATTCTATGGAAGATGAATACCTGCTTGGTGATCTGCTGGTAGCGCCGGTTCTGAAAGAAGGAGCTGTAAAAAGAAAGATTTATCTTCCGAAAGGTAACTGGTATGATTTCTGGAACGGAGAAAAATACCCGGGAGAGCAATGGATCGAGAGGAAGGTGCCACTCGGCGAGATACCAGTATTTGTAAAAGAGAATACCATTCTTCCGATCGAGACCGGTAAAGACGGCAGAATCGGAAAGGTGTACGGTCGCAATAATGATAAAGTTGTATTCCTTGTTTCTTATCGTAGTGATCTGATTGCAGAAAAAGATGCCGCAAAAGAAAAGAATGAGGAAGTACCACATAAGAGAATTACAGTTGATGAGTTTATAAAATACCAGAAGGCGGAGGAGTAATATGGGAAATGTAACCATAAAAGATGTTGCAAATGAAACAGGTCTTTCAATTGCTACTGTTTCCTATGCGATCAACGGGAAAAAAAATCTGCCGCCCGAAACGGTACAGAAGGTGCAGGAAGCGATCAAACGGCTTGGTTACATTAAAAATTACTCGGCCAGTTCGCTGGTCAGCAATACCAGTCATCTGATCGGTGTTGTAATTCCGCAGACGGAGCCGGGAAGTGCCATGGTCTTTGAGAATCCGTTTTACAGCCAGATCCTATCGAGCATTGAGTATCATGCCAGACTGCGCGGGTACCATGTAATTGTATCAGGCACAAATGCAGACGAAAAGTATTTTAACCTGGCAAGCCAGCGTAACCTTGACGGTGTTATTGTCATTGGTGCGTATTCGGAAGACTTTTTTAACGGACTTCCTTCAGAAAGTATTCCGGTCGTCCTTGTGGATTCATATCTGCAAAAAGATGCTTACAGTCAGGTCAAGCTGGATGATGTACAGGGCGGATACCTTGCGACCTCCTATCTGCTGGAGCATGGACACAAGAAAATAGGCTTTCTCTCCGGCAGGCGCAAAGAAGGCGGTGTCAGTCTGAACCGCTATACCGGCTACGAAAAAGCGATGAAAGAAGCAGGAAAGAAGATAGAGAAAGAATGGGTCATGACCTGCAATGTCGGGTTTGAAGCAGCCAGAGAAGTCACAAGAAAGCTCATGGGAAGTCTTGATATAACGGCAGTATTCTGCACAGCCGACATAATGGCAGTCGGTGTCATTCGAGAACTGAATTCACTTGGAATCAGGGTTCCGGAAGATATTTCTGTCATGGGCTTTGACAATCTTACCATAGCAAATTACTGTACGCCATCCCTGACAACGGTAGGGCAGGATATCTTTGAGAAAGGAAAACAGGCAGTGGAAATGCTGTACAAGCATCTTGCGGAAGAAGCAGAAAAAGGAATTCGTAAGCTATCCGGCGGAGAATGTATACTTCCCCTTGAGATCATTGAGCGTGAATCTGTCTGCAGAATAAATACATGGAACGAAAATGGTGGAAAGAATGTGTGATCTATCAGCTGTATCCAAGAAGCTTTTATGATACAAATCAGGATGGGATCGGAGATATTCCGGGAATCATAGAAAAGCTAGATTACCTGAAAGGTCTTGGAATCGGTGCGATCTGGCTGAACCCTGTCTATGCTTCACCGAACGATGATATGGGATATGACATCAGCGACTATGAGCAGATCATGAAGGAGTTCGGAACCATGGATGACTTCAAAAAAATGCTTGAAGAAGCTCATAAAAGAGAGATCCGAATCATTATGGATCTGGTCGTAAATCATTCTTCGGATGAGCATCAATGGTTCATTGAATCAAGAAAATCAAAAGACAATCCTTACCGCGACTACTATATCTGGCGGGAAGGGAAGCAGAAGAAAGAACCGAACAACTGGGCATCTTTTTTTACACCCTCAGCCTGGAAGTTCGATGAGAGCACAGGTGAATACTACCTGCATCTTTTTTCGGAAAAGCAGCCGGATCTCAACTGGGAGAATGAAAAAGTACGGGAAGAGATTTTTCGTATGATCAATAACTGGCTTGATCTTGGTGTGGACGGTTTTCGAATGGATGTCATCAATCTGGTGGCAAAATACCCGGGACTTTTGGACGGAACCGGTGACAAGACACCTTCCGGGTATGTATTCTCCCCGGAATATTTTGCGAATCAGCCAATGACATTTACCTATCTGTCCGAACTTTATAAAAGGTGTTTTATCGGAAGAGACTGTATGTGCGTTGGTGAGACACCTTTTACCGACACAGAGACAGCAAAGAAGTTCCTGAAAAAAGAAGATCCGATGCTTGATATGATCTTTCAGTTCGAGCTGATGGACATTGACAGTGGGAAAAGCGGAAAATGGGAAATCGTTCCCTACACAATGAAGGATTTTAAAGAAGTGGTCGCACGCTGGCAGGAAGCAACAAAAGACAGCTGGAACAGTCTGTTCTGGTCGAATCACGATCAGCCGCGGCCTTTGTCCCGCTTTGTTACCTGGAGTACACAAGAAGAACGTGTCCTTGCCGGAAAAATGCTGGCTGTGGCAATGCACCTGCAAAGAGGTACGTCCTTTCTTTATCAGGGAGAGGAGATCGGCATGATCAATGCCACATTCGATTCGGTTGATCAGCTCATGGACATCGAGAGCATACAGTATTATCAGGAACGAAAGAAAGTTGGAAGGGAAGAAGAGGCGTGGAATGCCATAGCCAGAAAAGGAAGAGATCACGCAAGAACGCCCATGCAGTGGAATGCAGAAAAGAATGCCGGCTTCACAAAAGGAACCCCATGGCTTCTGGTAAATGAAAGCTATCCGCTTATTAATGTAGAACAGGCCATGAAAGACCCGGATTCTCTTTATTACTTCTACAAACAGTTAATCCAATGTAAGACAACAAGCGATACCTTACTGTACGGTGATTTTACCCTCCTGCATGCAATGGACGATAACATCTTTGGTTATGCAAGAAGGTTGAACAAGGATGAGATACAGATCCTATGCAACTTTACGGCATCTCCCGTTCCCCTCGTGTATGATGTCCCGGAAGAATCAAAAGTCATACTAAGTAATTATAAGGAACATTTTAAAGATATACTTCAGCCGTTTGAAACAATCGTTGTTCAGAGTAAAGCACCCATGTAAATTACAAGGTAAGGACATGTTAAGATTGAGTTAAGATTATGTAAAATGTAATGAAATGCATAAAAACAAATAAATATGCAGATTACACAACTAAGGAAGAAGAGAACATAGGAAGTCAAAGGAAAATTTGCAATGATATAGAAATCATTGGTAAATAAACCGACTGCCTTTGCTCTTTTCTTTCTTTTGTTAAAAAAATAAAGTTTTTTGCCAAAAAAGTTAAAAAAAAACGTGGAATTTTTCAAAAACGAGTATTATAATAGGCGGAGTTGTTTTTTTTGAGACGTGTTTCTTCTTATTTATTATACCAAAGTTACGTTGGTATTCAGGGGCTGGCACAATGATATCTTGTTTAATTATTTATTATCTCAATAATCTGTATGATTAAATGAAAAATCAATCTGTCAGAACAATGGGTAAAAATACGTTTCAAAACGAGAAAATATAATATATAATAAAGGAGTAAGTATGACTGAAGTACAAGTAATATCTATTGTAATTTTTCTCATTACGATCATTGCCATAATGACAGAAAAGATCCACCGTTCTGTCGCAGCAATTGCCGGTGCTGTACTGCTGATAATTTTTAAAGTAATTTCAGTAGATGAAGGAATTGGGGCGGTTGATTTTAATACCATCGGAGTGCTGGTAGGAATGATGCTTTTTGTGGCAGTCGTCAAACAGTCTGGTATATTTGAATATATCGCTATAAAAGCGGCTAAACTGTCAAAAGGAAATCCATGGATCATCATGCTATCATTTATGATGATCACTGCTGTTTTATCGGCATTTCTTGATAATGTTACAACAGTATTGCTTGTTGGTCCTATGACCATAGCAGTGACAGGAATTCTGGAACTGAATCCAATCCCGTTCTTAATGACGCAGATCATTGCATCCAATGCCGGTGGTACGGCAACACTGATCGGTGACCCGCCCAATATCATGATCGGCAGCGCAGCAAATCTTGGTTTCCTTGACTTTATTGAGAATACAGGAAGTACAGTTTTTGTTGTTATGATCGTTTTTGCATTTCTATTTTTCCTGATCTATGGAAGAAAGCTCAAAGTTACATCAGAGAACATGAAAAAAATCATGGAACTGGATGAAAAGAAGGCAATCAAGGATAAGTCACTTATGATCAAGAGCATCATAATCATGGCGCTTGTTGTGGTAGCCTTTATCATGCATGATTCACTGGGACTTGAGTCCAGCGTTATAGCACTTACCGCAGCATGTATCATGCTTTTGATCGGGAAACAGAATCCTGAGGATATCATTCTTAGTGTTGAGTGGTCGACAATACTCTTCTTCATGGGCCTTTTCGTTGTTGTCGGCGGTCTGGAAGCGACAGGTGTTATTAAAATGATGGCAAACGGATTGCTGCACCTTACCGATGGAAATCAGATCATGACCATGATACTGATTGTCTGGATCTCGGCTATTCTCTCAGCCTTCCTTGACAATATTCCGTTTGTGGCAACGATGATTCCTCTTATTCTGACGATGCAGTCCAGCGGTATGAATGTAACACCTTTGTGGTGGGCTTTATCACTTGGTTCCTGTCTTGGCGGAAATGGTTCCCTGATCGGAGCTTCTGCAAATGTAGTTTTATCCGGTATAAGCAAAAAGAACGGTTATCCAATTACTTTTGGATATTATCTGAAGAGAGGTTTCCCTCTGATGATTGTATCAATATGCGTGGCAACAGTGTTTTTGTTACTAAAATTTAGCTAACACGAGGATATGATGAAAACAGAATACAACACTGTTTTCAATCAGCAGCTTGCTGCCGCAGAAGGTTTTTTGGCAGCGGAATGGAGAGAACAATGCAGATTAAGAATGTCAATGGTGATGTAATTGATATGATGCTGAACCAGCTTGGGGCCAAAGAAATTCGCAATTTTTCAAGTACCATGCATATTGCCAATTTCGATTTGGGAGATGGGTTAGAGGTTTCTTATGTGTTCAATATTACACATGGTGATAAGTACTTTCTTCAGCGTATGAAACCATATGCCATGGTTCATGGAAAGTATGCCAGTTATTCAGAAATAATAGATTTTATAACAAATGATGTGAAGAAATTCAGAAAAGCAAAAGAAGTAAATGATTCCGGTATTTTCCTGCAGCTTGCAGCAGAGATGGACAGAATCAAGGAAAGAACTGAACATATCTTCCTGAATCACGATGTTTCTATAGATGATTTTAAAGTGATTTTAAAAGGCTTCGATGATGCACTTGAAAAAGTAGAGCTTGCCAATAAGAAGTCAGAACTGATCCGTAAAAAAGAAGAGCAGGAATAATATAGATAGGGCGAAGCCATACAGCCTGCTTCAATCTGCAGGCATCTGGAAATGTCTATCGAAATAAAATCATTACAAATCATTGCAGCGATGTATAAGTACATAAACTGACAATAATGAATAAAAAAGAGACAGGGCGTGTCATACGCTGCTGTCTCTTTTTGTACAGAAGGATCCTGTTTATGTAATCATAGGTATCAACTACCAGATTCCGAGAATATGCTGCATACCTAAACTTACCAGAGCGATAGCGATCCAGCAGCAAAAGCCTGTGAGAATTGGTTTTGCTCCGCTTTTTACAAGTTTTACGATGTTAGTGTTTAATCCTATGGCAGACATGGCTGTTACGATAAGGAATTTACTTACTGTCTTCAGACCGGAGAAAATTTCGGAAGGTACATGGAGAAGGGTACCAAGTGTTGTAATTACGGAAGCCAGAAGGAAGAACAAAATAAAGTACGGGAATATCTTTTTTATATCAGCTTTGGTCTGTGTGGAGTCCGAAGCTGATTTTTTTGTTCTTACAAGGGCAAGCACCAGCGTAATTGGCAGAATGGCAAGCGTTCGTGTCATCTTCACCACGGCGGCTGTATCCAGTGTGTTAGAATGATGAATGGCGTCCCATGCGGTTGCGGCAGCGGTAACAGAGGATGTGTCATTCACCGCAGTGCCGGCAAACAGTCCGAACCCGTAATCGGATAGACCGAGAAGACCACCAAGGGTCGGAAATAAAAGAGCTGCTATGACATTGAACAAAAAGATAACAGAAATCGACTGTGCAACCTCTTCATCATCTGCACCAATGACAGGTGCTGTTGCAGCTATGGCTGACCCACCGCAGATAGAGGAACCGACACCGATCAGGATGGATAGATTGGCTGGAAGCTTTAAGAGTTTGAATAAAACAAATGCAGTGATCAAAGAGATGCTGATGGTTGACAGGATGATGGGTATGGAAGTCAGCCCGACCGATGCGATCTCCGAAAGATTCATACCAAATCCAAGCAGAATTACAGCAAGCTGCAATACCTTTTTTGAAGTGAAAGCTATGCCTGTGTTTACCATTTTGCGGTGTTTTTGCCCAATAAACAAAGCAAGACACATACCAATCAGAATAGCAAATACAGGACCGCCGATAACAGGGAGAAGTTTACCCAGGAACCAGGCAGGAACCGCGATCAAAAGGCAGA
>QKDK01000030.1 GCA_003252135.1 Clostridia bacterium | reverse complement strand
ATAACACCCGCAAAGCTATTCTCGCATTCCAGCTTTACATTCTCTTCCTGCCCGTCATACATGCCGAACATTTTTTTCGTGTAAACAGCCATATCAGCTTGTTTGAATGCCTTCTCGCCTTCTCTCCGCTTGCGCATGCTTTTAATGTCCTTCATCTTATCCACGCGAAAATGCTTTATCATACCTTCCTTGCTATCATAAGCGACCAGATAATAATTCTCATCATCCCAGGTAAGTGCCCATGGACTCATCTCATACAAAGCACCGTCATGGCGGGGTTCCATCTCCTTATTGACAGTCCACTGATAGTACCTGAAGGTTATCTGATCGTTCTCTACAATTGCTGCATGTATGCTGTCAATATTATAATAGATACTTTCATTCATTGTTTTGATCCTGCCGGCAACATAGACCTGGCGCTGGAGTTTCAATGCTTCATGACTGCTGGCTAAGCCTTCGATCTTCTTGATCAGTTCTGTTGACTTTTTCTCTGTTATGAACTTGGAAGACTGTACTGCATCGACAAGGAGTTTCAGCTCTGCCAACTCGAACTGTCTGCTTCCGACATAATAGTTCCATGTATTATTTTCCTGAACTTTAATTATATCCATACCGTAATAGATCAGATTTTCGATATCACTGTAAATGCTCTTCCGCTCGGCATCAATATCATATACTTTCAGTGCAGCAATGATATCTGCCATCGTAAGTTTATGTGACTCATCTGTCCGCTCTAACAATATTTTGCTAAGATATAAGATCTTTAGTTTTTGATTTGACCCCTTCCCCATGTACACCTCCAAAAACATACTTTGATACAATAAGCCCTGCACCGAACTCTGCTAATTCTGCATCCTCCTGCGCAGTTCCTCCGCTGACTCCAAGACCTCCGATCATGACATCACCGGCAATCAACGGTACCCCTCCGCCAAAAATAATCAGCCGTCCGTTATCCGCTTTGTCTATGCCAAAGAATTCTTCTCCTTGTCTGGATAACTCACCTAATCTTTTTGTTGTCATTTTTAATGCAACGCTCGTATATGCTTTCTTCATTGCAATATCAAAGCTTGCAAGATATGCTCCATCCATCACATGGACGGCAATGGGGTTCCCTTCTTTGTTGCATACTGCGATCACGGCTTTTACACCACGTCTGTCCGCTTCTTTCTCGAGTTCTGTGATAATCTTAGTTGCCTGCTCAAGCGTCAGTGGATTCATTTCGTCACGTAATTTTCGAGCAAGCACTCGGATCAGGTCGTCTGTTTCAAGATTTTGACCCTTACTTTCTTTTTCTCTGTACTCTCCCTCTCCTGACGTCTTCTTAGCCTCTTCGTCAACGTAGTCCATATATCTTGCCAGAATATAAAGGTAATCAGACAAACGATTCATGTATTTTTTAACAGCCGGCTCTGCGTTAAATTTTCGATCAACAATACACAGCCATCTTTCGGCACGTCTTGCAACCGTACGTGCAATGTCGATTTGCGCGGAATAACGATTCCCGCCTGGCAGGACAAATTCTTTTTTTCTGGGAAATGCCGTTTCAAGCCTGTCTATTTCCTGTTCTATCGAAAGGATCTCTGTTTCTGGCAATCGATATTCTGTATTATATTGATCTGCGATCCCAGCCATGATCAGAGTAAGATTCTTCTGAATCTTCTCAATCTGAAACAAAATTTCTTTTCTGTCTTCATTCGCTTTTACCATTCCCAGATGACACGTCAGTTCATCGATACTGCCAAGCAGCTGTATTCTATCATCAGACTTTGGAACCTTTTGCAGCTTGGCCAGGCTGGTTTCTCCTGTATCTCCTTTTTTCGTGTATAGATTCATACTCTCCTCCCTCCTTATTGATCTACCATTGGAACGGTATTTTTTTTACGGCCCTGGCTGCGTTCGCACCCAAGATGCGTGCCTTATTAGCGGAAGATGATGTAATCTGGAACATCGGCTCCTGTACCGTCTGGAAACGTATCGATAATGCAGCTGTATTCTCAAGTATACCAATCCCAGATCCTAGTGCGGAATCACCTGCTGCATCAATGCTCAGATTCTGCATTGTATCATCCTGTCTCATGACAACCTGGCAAAGAACACCTTCTTCTTCAATTCCGGCTAGTATTTCCTTTAACACGATGTTGTCAGGCCGTACTGCATAAATCAGAATCGCTGGTCTATTCAATCGTTTTGTCCTTTCCATCAAGTAAAATGTATTTTAATAATATCGTTCCTTATGCTATAATTATAGCGTATAATGTACTTTTAATCGTAATTTTGTATTTCAATGAACGAATATAAACTTTTCATTCTTTTCTATGGGGGACCTATGATATCAAATTTTGACGTCATCAAACTGAAGACTTTATTGCAGCACTTTTATACCCTGACCAATATCCGAATTACTGTTTTTGATGACAGTTTCGTTGAAATCGTATCGTATCCCCCTGAAATATCCAGATTCTGCAGTATTATACGAAGTGATTCAAAAGCTCTCGAAAACTGTATGCTATGCGATAAAACCGCCTGTCAGAATGTACGAAAGACCCAGAAGTTTCAGATCTATCAATGCCATGCCGGACTTACAGAGGTAATCGCACCTATTTTTCTCAACAAGATCATCATTGGTTATCTGATTATGGGACATATCTCGCCGTACCCTGATCTTGAAAAAGGATGGCTGAATATCGTTGAATGTTGTAAAAACTATTCCCTCGATATGGTTGCCTTAAAGTCAGGGTTTGTTGAACGGAACTATATTACGGAGGATTATATTCTTGCAGCGTCTGAAATCATGAACAGTGTCGCTTCTTATGTATGCATTTCTCATATGGCTACCCTGAGAAATGATAGTATCATTATGCAGATTGATAACTATATTTACGATCATCTGACGGAAGAACTGTCAGCCAGTGTTCTCTGTGAGCATTTTTTGATCAGCAGAAGCAAACTCTACCAGATCTCCGAACAAAATTACGGAATCGGCATTTCAGAATATATCAAAAACCAGCGGATACAAAAGGCTAAGGATCTGTTGACCCAGACTGATCTTCCGATTAACCTGATTGCAGATTCAGTCGGAATCTCTGATTATAATTATTTTTCTAAAGTGTTTAAAAAAAGTACAGGATCAACACCGAAGGAGTATCGTAATTCAAAATAAGAACTTCTTACTCCATTTCCGCTTTCACGCGCTCATTGGCTTCTGTTAGGGCCTGCTCAACACTTTCCCCTTTTAGTATGATTTTGGCAAAAGCTTCCCGAAGCGCTTCATTAGCCAGTGAATAATGCTCCGTATAAGACACGGATGAGATGTCAGAAACAATGCCGACAAAAACCTCTCTTGCTTTCTGGTTCCCATAAAATTCGACCTCATCATCAAAATACGCATCTGTATAGGTCGTCTCAAGCGCCGGAAATATATCCGCTTCTCTATACATTGCAAGCTGTGATGACTCTCTTCCAAGCATAAATTCAACATAAGCCCAAGCTGCTTCTTTCTCTGTTGAAGTATCCGAAATCACCAGATTAGAACCACCATCGATCGAAGCTGTACTGCCCCCTGCATCCCAGACCGGAAGAGGAATCACTCTCCAGAGACCGCTTGTGTTTGGTGCTATCCAGTCATCCAGATATCCCCCCATCCATACCGCTCCCAGAATGGTTGCAATCGTTCCGTTCGCAATACTGTCATACCAGGACTGTGTCCATTCTGTTGTATTATCTGTGAGACCCTCATTGACCAGATCCGTCAGACAGGTCATAACACGTACTGCGTCCGGACTGTTAAGTTGAGGATTTCCCATTTCATCAAAGTAGAAGCTCCCCGTTTCAAGGAGCATTTTTTCATAATCTCTGCCTTCATTGCTGTACTTACTCTCCGCCAGCATATAGCACCCTGTTTTTTCTTTGATGATCTTTGCAATATCCAGATAATCGTCCCAGGTCGCAAGAAGCTTTGATACCTCCTCCGGTTCTGATGACAGGCCTGCCTTTTCAAAAATATCAGTCCTGTAATATAATGCAACCGGGCCGCTGTCCCATGGCATGGCATAGATTCTGCCTTCTTTGCCGGCATCTTTCCATTTGTAGGAGTTCATTTTATCCCGGTAGGAAGCTGTCTTCTCTGTCAGATCCATCAACCCTCCGATTGAAACAAACTGCGCCAGATAACTTGTTTCAATCGTTGCAATATCCGGCAATCCTTCTCCATCTGCAGAAAGTCCAAGGAGCATATTCTTGTACAGATCTGTTGTTGACATGATCTGAACCTCTACTTCGATGTCCGGATATTCCGTCTGAAATGCTTCCATGTTCACAGCCAGGGCTTTCTCTCCTGCATCCCAGGTCCAGACAACGAGCTTTCCTGAAGGCTTTTGTTCTGTATTCGCTTTGCTTCCATCTTCCGAGGAATTACTTCCTTGCGCAGAATCGACGGATCCTGCAGAATTAGATAAATCAAAAACATATGCTTCTGTGCTTTGATTTTTGCAACCGGAAAACCAGAGCATGCAAAAAAGACAAACCATCAGCATGCAAAAAAGACAAACCATCAGCATGCCTGACCTACGTATGCTTTCTTTCCTCATCCTGCTACCCCCAATAACAGATTGTCCTTATCCTAAGTACTGGTTTATTTTTTGAATCAAGTGCTGCGAATCATGACTGAAGTCACTTCTTTCTGATACTCGGAAGGTGTTTTTCCTACCAGCTTTTTAAAAGTCCTGGCAAAATACCCGCTTTCCTGGAATCCGACCTTTTCTGCCACTTCATATGTCTTCATATCATAAAATGCCAGATATTCTTTTGCCTTTTCAATTCTGACTTTGTTCAGAAAATCAATGTACTTTTCACCCGTTTCCTGTTTGAATAGCTGGCTAAAATAGATCCGACTGATATTCACATGCTCCGCAACATCCCCCAGTGCGATATTATTCATATAGTTTAACCGGATATACTTCCTCGCCTCACGGATCAGCCCGCTCATCGTGCTGTTCTGCTTCACTCCTATGCTTTGCGCCAGCAATCTGAACTGGTTCTTGAACCATTCCTCAATCTCCGATACACTCTCAAGTCCTAAAGGTTCTTCTGCAAAAAATATATTTGCCGCCTGTTCCCGATTAAATCCTGCTTCGATGGATATGCGGTTCAATAATGAAACATACTGTGTACAGATATAGTTTAACTGAATGACGCCCCCGGCATTCCTGTCGATGTATTGAAAAATCTCTGCCAGGATGCTTTCAACAGCCTCCATTCTGTTATTTAGTACATAATATCTTATTTTATCTTCTTCACAAGAAAAAACGCAGTCAATCTCTCTTTTTAATTTCATGCTTTGTTTGTAGGTAATAATACAGTTGTTTCCATAAAATATCTTTTGCTGTAAAGTCTGTAATGTCTCCTCAACAGCTTTAGGAATCTGATTTATTTCACATATCCCTTTGCTGATTCCAAAGGAAACGGATACCTTCGTATACGTCCGAAAAGCCTTTTGCACAGCATCGGCATAGGTTGCTCCCGCGTCTTCACAGGAATACCTGGCTTGGTTGACGGATAATACGGCAACAAAGACCCCGTCAGAATATTCTTCCACGATACCTTTGCAGGCATCATTCATTTTACTCTGGAATATATTTAAGATCGACTCTCTCAGTAGGCGTTTTGTCATGGGGTCCATCTTACGGTACTGTTCTTCGTAGTCATCCACTCTTCCGCAAACAACAATAAAATCAGGGAATTGAAAAGAGAATTCGTTCATCCCGGCATCGGATGTCCCTTTGATAAAATCATCGAACATCTTTAGCATGACCAGTTTTTTGCTATATTCCAGTTCACTTTTGAGGGCCATGGTATTCTGCTCTTTTTTGTCCTGACTCTCGATCTGTTTTCTGACCTTGATCAGTGTATTGAGTATTTCTACCGGTTCCATGGATGCTTTCAGTATGTAGTCGCTCGCTCCTAACGTGATTGCCTCTTTCGCATAGGCAAAATCATTATGGCTCGATAAAATCACGACCTTAACATCCTGATTTACGGTTCGCAGATATCTGGTCAGTTCCAACCCATCCATTTTTGGCATTCTGATATCCGTAATGACAATGTCCGGTTGAAACTCATGGTATAATTTTATCGCTTCTTCACCGTTTTCCGCATCACCGATAATGACAAATCCATTCTCTTCCCATTGAATCGTACTTTTTAATCCTATTCGTATCAAAAATTCATCATCTACGATTAGTACTTTGAGCATCGATCTTCACCCCTTCACTGGCCTTCTCTCTTCGAAATTTCTGTCTTCTATCAGTATAGCTAAAATCATGATAAATGAAAAGGTGGTTTTACTTGTTTTTGTTACGAATTGCTTCCCATTGCTCCATCCCCTGAAGCATTTCAAGAGTAATGGAGTAACATTTACTTTCCTCCGGTTCAAGAAATGTCAGCTTTCCTTCTTCTCTCATTTTATTTCTGCCATCCGGATGACAGTTTCCCGGTTCCAGACCCAGAACATAATCACGTTCACCCATCATCTTCCATTCCGTAAAATAGGCTAAGTTCTTTTGATCATACCGGATCGACAATCCCTTTTCAATCTCAGCATTGTATATTGCTGCAAAGCCATCTTCTTTCATCTCATGATAATAGCACTGCTCGGCAATTCCTCTGGTTGGAATTGTCATCTTGTCCCACTCCCTTATTCCAAGCTGAGCCTGCTGGTTTCTGGCGGTCACCCGGTCGGATGGAATGTAGAGCTGCGCCTTCTCTGAAAGCAAAGGATATCCCATATTCATATGATACAGGACCATCAGCGGAGCTGCTTCATTTCCCTGGTTTTCAATCGTGTCTTCAATGGTGAGCCTGTTTTCTTTTATGGAACAGGTAATCGTCCTGTCCAGAACCAGCTTATTACCAAAAAGAAAAGAATCATTCATCCTTGCTTTTATAACAATCTCCTCTTCCTTCATGTCCCATGAAAACCTCTCAGCCGGTACATTGCTGATTGTTCCATGCAGCGGCAGTTCTTCGCCATTATCGACACAGGGAGAGCCGACAGCGGTCAATCCACAGGTTGTCAGAAAGCCTGCAGTAAAGGACTTTAAAAATCCTATGGATTTATCATCATAATAGGCTGGTGCCACATACCCATTAACAGAAAAATAGCCAAAATTGTCACCTTTGAAACTTAATCTTGAAATATCCGCACAGCGGTCGACGGATATCGTAAACTCGAGACCCAGACCATTCTTCACAAGAAGAAGACGCATTCCGTCTCCTTTCCCACCGACGAGCCTGTGTTCCTCTACCCCGCAAAGCTGCGATTCATGTCCAATGTATGGATTTTTCTTCATTTTGTTCCGCCATTTCTGCGCTGCTTTTATAACAAATCGGTTTGTATGTGCAGCGCAGCATCACAAACGTCATTACGAAAACTGAAAGAATCTTGAAAAGAGCACTTTCAGAGCTTGTTTTATGTTTTCTCGTATTAGTACCTTTGAACTTCACACACTTTTACCCTTACACAAGAGGACGGACCGCTTTGTACAGTTTCTTGTATCGTTTATAACATTTCATATAAGCAAGGTGCTGGTTCTTTCTGGGGGTATAGACTTCCAGATCCAAAATCATACGTTTTGCGGCTTCTGCTATATCCTGATAGATACCTGCAGCAATCATTGTTAGCATGACGCATCCTGTTGTCCCTGCCTCACTTGAACCAAGGGAAGTAATTGGTACATTTAAGATATCCGCTTTCATCTGCATCCATAATTTTGACTTCGCACCACCGCCTGTTGCTCGTAGCATAGAGACTTCGATACCGGCACTGCGCAGAACCTCCATATTGTAGTACATTTCATAGACAACACCCTCCATCATGGAACGCATCAGATCCGAAGCATTATGCTCTATGGTTAGCCCGACAATAGCACCTTTCGACCCGGAATCCATATATGGTGTTGCCGCTCCTGCAAAATGCGGCAGCACAAGGATTCCTGTTGGTTTATCCTTCATGTTGGATTCAAGGACATCATAGATTGAAGTGTGACCGGAATCTGCTTTCTGTTTTTCGTATCCCGCAAGATTATCAACAAACCATTTTACAAGAGCTCCTCCGGTATAAGAAAATGCATAACAGACATATTTACCGGGTATGATATAGGGAACAATGGCATAGTTTCCCTTAACCAGAGCATTGTTTTCCGGTATCCTGTCAAAGACCGGTGTGATGCATTCCACAGTACCGGCTCCATCCACAGCTACCGTAGTATCAAAAACTCCGGCACCGATTCCGGCAGCAATCTGGTCATGTCCTACCGATACAATAATTGTTTCTTTCGAAAGAGAAAGAAGATCCTGAATCTCTTCTCTGACACCCCCTGCGCTCGTACCGGTTGGTACCGGTCTTGAAAACAGCCCGGAATCTATTTTTGCAGCATCAAGCATGACTTTGCTCCAGCACAGTTCCTTTATATCAAAGGCCATTGTTCTTGAGGCCAGAGAGTAATCGATCTGCGCTGTTCCTGTCAGCAAGTAGACAATGTAATCCTCCATCAGCATGATACGTTTTACTCTTGCATATTCCTCCGGCTGATGTTCCATTACCCACATGATCTTTGGCAGACTGAACATCGTATGGGGATTCAGGCCCGTGATTCTGGCAATGGTATCGATTCCTAATTCATCCACGAGTTTTTGGCATTCAACTCTGCCCCTTGGATCTGTATAGAGCATGGACGGGCGTATCGGTTTATCCGTATCATCGAGCATCACAAAGGTCTCACCAAAACTAGTGACTCCGATTCCCCTGATATCTTGGATTTCTGCTGTTACCTCACAGATTACCGCCTTCACCGCTTCAAAGATCAGCCCTGCTTCAATCTCATGCTCACTTTCATATCTTGAAACAGGGTAATCCCTGTATGCTTTATACAAATACCTGCCCTCATCACTGTATACCGTAATCTTGCATCCTGTTGTTCCAATATCCAAACCAGCGATTGACATCTTTACCTCCATGCACCTCTTTATTCTATAGGGTATCCTATTGATCTATCTCCACCACATCATAGCCAAGGTATACGGTAAAGGCTTCTTCCAGAACCTTTTTCATACGACCCATTCCCACCGTTGTATGATGCTTGAACCCTCCTCTGGCCAGTCGAATCAGTTTATTCTGCAGATCAGGTATCTGTGCGACACCTCCACAGCCAAAGAATCCATCTTCGATTTCATCCTCGGTAAAATACCCTTCGCTTGCGTAAATGGTCAGTTTCCCATTCTCCGTTTTGCAGTTTGACATTGTCATCGGGAAGGAACCGATTCTTCCTTCATTGCTTCCCCATCCGCTTCCCGGATCCCCTTTGGCAAACATTTTATGTTCAGTTACCGTTCCTTTTTCTTTCATAAGCGTCTGAGCGACCGGTCCGCAGTGGAACAAAATCACCTTGTTTTCATCCTCTCCATAGTTATTGTTCCAGTCAAGGCAGGCCGTAGGTTTTTGTGATGCAAGCTTCATCGCATGCATGGTTATAGCAGAGCACATGTCGATTTCACACGATGCTGCTATTCCTCTGTCATTTAGTTCACTCAGGAGGACGCATGGACAGATTCTAAGGATTGTCTCCAACTCATTCCAGCACCGTAACGTAAGTGCATCCAGCTGATACTCTGCAATATACTCATCCAGCACGACCCCTACTTTACCAAGCATATTCATATTCTTTTCCGGTACAAGGGTACAGTCGGTATAGGTTCTCAGACGCTCGACCTTTGCTGCCACAGCTTCTTCCTGATCCGACTTTTTTCCAACCTTGTAGATAAGTTCTGAAAGATCAAAGGATTCTACATTGATTCCATGTCTTTGCAATGTGATTTCATCAAAACGAACTGTTTTGAAGGCGGTCGTCCTTGCTCCGATACATCCGACTGTAAACTTCTTCATTCCGTTTACAACGCGGCAGATTGCAGCGAATTCCTCAAGATTTTCAGCAAACTGATCGGACAACGGATGAACAACATGCGGGGTAAGCACTGTATAGGGAACTTCATATTGTGAGAATACATCGGTAACACTGAATTTTCCGCAAAAAGCATCTCTTCTTTCTTTAAAGTTCATTTTTCCGATTTCGTCCGGATATGCCTGCATTAAGATTGGTACTCCTGCTTCCTCCAGTGCTGCAATTGCACCGTTCTCATCAATAAAGATAGGCATGCACAGAATAATTCCGTCATATTCTCCCTGATGACTTTTCAGCCACTGTGCGTAGATCCGTCCTTCTTCCCTGGTCTCGACTGCTCCATACCGTGTATCGGTATCATTCATCATAATAGAGTCATAGCCGGCATTTTTCACTGCCTCAGCCATATCTTTTCTTGCTCCGGCAATCAGTGTTTCCGGCATGAACCCTCTGTTTCCAAAATAAACTGCAAATGTTGTTTTTTTCATTGTCTACCCTCCGGTTTATTTTGTATTTCTATCTGCTTTCAAACTGCTGTTTCATCCAGCCAGTAAAATCATTCTTCCAGTTTGCAAATTCAACCGGCTGATTCTCACAGTCTCCAAATCCATGATCTGCCCCAATCAGCTCGAAACATTTGTTTTTGATACCTTTTCTGTCTAGTTCTTCTTTGTATAGCCTGATGCCTGCCGGGTTGACAAGCGAGTCCTCCGTACCATAACAGATATATTGTGACGGATCTCCAGCCTGTATGTATTGCTTCAGGTCAAGTTCCTGCAGTATTTCCTTTCTGAACCTGACGTTCTGCACTCTGGAAGCTTCATACATTGCATATAACATGCTGACATTATACTGTAAGGTTATGACAGGATAAACATACGCTGCCGCAACCACAGAGTCATCCATTCTGTCAATAACATCTTCTGTATACCCTTCTGCTATTACAGGGGCATTTCGGAGCAGATTGACAAGAGCTCCTACCGAAAATCCTCCTGCTGAAAAACCAACGACGCCAAGTTTCGATGGAAGGATCCCGAAGCTATGCGCATGGAATCTGACATAACGTACGGCCCGCTGCAGATCGAGTATCGGAACCGGGAACCTGTATGGGTGTGATCGATACCAAAGAACAAAAGCAGAGATGCCTGCATCATTCAGGCTTTTTGCGATTCCGCTGCCTTCTGATGCTGCCGTTGACCTATAGTCAGTGCTTTTGTAGGCAAAACCACCACCCGGTACCACAAGTACAGCTGCTTTGCTCCCCGGTACAAGAAACGGTATGATATATGGAACATCCTCATAGGTTTCTTTTTCATTGCCATCCTTGATCTCACATAAATAAGTAAAGGTATCGACTACTTCCGGTCTGCAGCTAAGGGATTCCCCTTTGATCATCTGACAGAACCTCATGAGCTGCTGGTCTAGAGAACATATCTCCTGAATCTTCATATCCGCCAGCTTACTCTTTTTTTTGTTATAGGGAATTAATTCTCCCCAGATTGGAATTGCTTTCGTTCTATCGATCAGCACTTATACCTCCTGCCGTTCTGTGTATTCCTTCCTCCAGAAATGACAGGACAAGCCCTGTTGCAACCGCATTTCTAGGTCCTTCTGATGCTCTGATATTACCCCTTCCACATACGATTTTATAATTTGCAAATTCCTCCATCAGCATTTCCGGTATTTCATAATCCTCTGCAGACCCGCCAACTAAAACAATGTTTGATAGATTTCTTAGATTGTTGTCTTTTGCGATTGCAGACAGTGCCCGTATCGTATTGGTGACAAATACTTTCCTTTTCGCTTCTCTGCGAACAAGTGCGATCTTCTCCATCGGAAGATCTTCTTCGATTTTTATGAAACCCTCAGGCTGCAGCAGTATGACACTTCCAAAATACTTTGGCTCCATTGGTTCGTTTAAAAAGCGCATTGCTCCATTTTCCAACCTCATATGGAACAGACTTTCTACTTTTGCTAACGGATGTCTCTTAATCAGCTCCGCTGTCGTGCGGCTCTTTAATCCAAGCTCCGTTTGAATCAGCATGGAAACTAATTCTCCTGCTCCAGCCTGATGGATATAGGTTACTTTGCCGGCTTCATCAAGTATCGCTGCATCGGTAGAACCTCCTCCTAGATCCAGTATTGCAATCGGAAGCATGGTACCGGGCGTCGTTAGGGCACCAAGCGTTGCCATCACTGCTTCTACTCCGGCTACCTGAACAGAAACTCCCAGCTGATTTTGCAGTTCCTGGGCAATTCTTTGCATCGGCAGCTGCCGGGTCTTTACCATAGCTGCGATTCCAACCGCTTTTTCCATGCAGGTTTCACCGGCTAATGCACCGGATACCGGGACGGATGCAAAGGTATCGACTGCAAGGATATCTTTGATTTCGATCATATCATTTGTTTCACCGGTCAATGTTCCCATTCCTGACTTGATCTGCGACAGCATCCTTCCGATATTGGTATCTTCTTGTCCGCTGATATCATGGATTTCACCTGCAGATCGCATCACTTCCATGATTTTTTCTGCTCCTGCATCAATGGGAACTGTATGAATACGGTCTGACCGGATATATAGTTCTCCGGCAGGCAGTATCGTTTCTTTTACCTTCCCATGCGGTGTCTGCACTATGACTGCACTTCTTTTTCCAATCAGGCTTTTGGCAATCGGTGTCACCTGTTTTGTTTCTTCGCCTGATAAATGGAAGAGGGTCGCGATCCCATAGGGATTTGACAGCATCCTGATGGACTGCCCCGCCATAGCAACTTCTATCGCTGCACGTTTGTTCTCCGGAATCGCTTTTAGGTACCTGACTTCATCGACGACCGGTATCTTTTTGTTTAAACGATTCCAGACCAGTACGGCTTCGTCAGCCTGTAAGATCAGACCGACCACATCGATTTTTTCTTCTGCCTGATTAAGCAGTCCTGCGATCTCTTCATACGTATATTCTTCTGTAGCTGTAACGATGTAAGGGGTAGCCGCCTTCCCCTCTTTTAGATTTTCAATGGAAAGAAGAGTTCCGGCTGCCTGCCCGAATCCTGCAGGAGTGGACGGATCATGTCCGATCATTGAGGATTCTGTAATAATGGTTTCCGAAATCGTCTCCATGGCAGTAGCTCCGATGACCGGTGTGGCTTCGTTGATTCGAATCACCTGCAGCGCACTCACAGGAAGATGTAATATCAGCATTGCATCTTCAAGTGCTGCCCTGATACCTGCAACATTTTCCACGGTTCCCTTGGTACCGGTCGTCATTCTGGACGCAGAGGATAAAAATTCTATTCTTTGTTCTCCCTTAACCTGTGCGATACAGACTTCTGTTGTTGAATTTCCAATATCTACACCAGCAATTAGCATCAAAGTAAGATCCCTCTTTTTTCGTATATTCTGACAGCCTCCATAACCAGAGCCGCACATTCCTTTGCTTTGTATTTACCTTCCAGTTCCTGCGCCAAGGCTTCTGCTTCTGCTTTTGTCACTCTGTTCGGACGTAACTGATTGTACATCCTGAGGATAACATCATCCGGAATATCGACCAGTTCCGATGCTCTTTCAAAATTCCTGGCCAGCTGCTGATTGCCATTCTCCTCTGCAACGACTCCCTGATTTTTTAGCATCTCTTTGGAAATTCTTAAATCGTTCGCTGTGATCTGCCCTTTCAGCACCGTCGCCACATTAATATCCTCCAGCTTCTTTCCTGTTCCTGAGAGGATTCTATTCATTTCATATTCACCCAACGGATACTTCATACTACCTCCATTCAATATAGGGAAGGTCCGGATTGATCTGTTCTGTCTCTTTGATATGCATGAGTGCCGCCTTTACCTGGTATTTCGCACGTACCATAGGGTCATTTTTCCCCATGATCGGGGTCACTTTTTCACCTTTTGCGTATTTTGCCGCATTCTTTCCTATCGCACGATAAAGCTCAAGTGTCATGAGCGGTGCCTGCGGAAAGAGTTCCAAATTCGACAGAGGATATAAATCTTTTTGATGAATGACCGCTGTTCCTTTTGACTGCACCCCGATTCCAATTCCGGAACCACTCAGTTTTGCTCCTTCCAGGGCCATGAAACACAGATCAGAGGTTTTTTGAATCTTGATCACTCTTGGTATCATATCTTCTTCCTCAATGCCTGCTTTTATGTTCTTTAGGACCTCGCTCAGATTTAACCCGTTTATCGTATGCTGTATCTTGCTCTGAAAAGCCGGGCCTACACCGATTACGACTTCCTTTGGATTCGTGCTTTTTTTCGCCGGTAAATAACCTTCACAGAAAGTATGTTCCGACATATTATCATTCTTTGCCGTTGCATCAGCCAATCCGCCAGTCTGTCCTGCTATCTGCTTCAGTACCAGACTGATTATCTGTTCCATGGTTTTCTGATCTATCTGCATCCTGCACCTCCTAGAAGTTATCCGGATCAATAATATGGGGGATTGCCTTGATTTCTTCCCAGCGGTTTCCTTCCAGACGGTACCCTGTCCCCGGTCCTGCATAATCATTGGGCTGATTCACGCCCGAACACACTTTGAACGTTTCATCGAGGATCGCTGAAGTCTGCAGGTAATCGCCGATCACTCTTTGTTTGAGCATGTTCAGTATGCTTTCCGCAAGTTCTTCAAAGCCGGATTCCGCCAGCGCTTTTACAAGATCGACTCCTGTTATTCCTCGCTTCCACATGTCTTCGATCGCAATCAGATCCGCAGCTGCATCTCTCGACTCAGTATCATGGCTGCCATGTGCATAAGTTGCTGCTTCAACCTGTTCATCTGTTATCTTTGGTAACCCAAGATATAAAAATACTGCCTGTATCGCTTTGGCTGCTGTTCGTCTGACCCGGATGACCTCCTCATCGTTTACTGGTCTAAGACCGCCATCCACCTGCATATCTCTTTGCAGCACATTGTAATCGTCAAAATCCTCTGCATCAAAGTTAGATCCGGCAAAAAGATTGTCATAGTTTGGTTCCGCAGCATATCCTGAAAAGATAAAATCCGTACCGGGTAAGAATTGAAGCATCGTTCTGGCCGATCTTCGAAGATCAGAATTGGTAAAGCTCTGGTCATTCGAAGAAGCACACTCCAAACCAAGCAGAGCTGCTGCCAGGTTCTCGCCCATGACTTCCCTGATGCCGGCCGGTACACTCGCTGCTACTCCGATGCAGCTGACCGACCCATTTTGAACACCTTGGGACCCAGCTCCTTTTGTCACGTAAAGGCATCTGACTTCCAGATAAAGCATTGATTTCTTTTCTGCCGCTCCCATAAGGACCTCAGAACCAGCACCCGATGTAAATCTGGTCTTCAACCCTCTTGATGCATAGGCTGCATTTAAAAAGGCTTTTGAATAGGGGGTATCGTCTCCGTCAATAAATACTTTTTCGGTTCCATACACTGAAATCGTCTCAGCATATGTTGTAAACCCCCGTATGCCAAGTTCCAGTTCCGTTGCTTCCTCTACGGCGCACTGGGTCAGAACACCTTTCCTGCCCGCCTGTGATCCAATTAATAAGGCAATGGCATTGAAGGGAGCATATCTTGTAACCCCTACTGTTGTTTCCTCTTCACGAAATCCCCGTAAAGCACCTTCTGCCGCATCTGCTGCGATCTGTACCGGATCATCCTTCAGATTCGTGATATGCGCCTGAATGGAAGGTGTTTTTCTAGCTCTCATTTTTTGCATGCCCATCATCATCTCAACCACGTTCAGATAATTGATGACTTCGGACATCTTTGCCGGTGTAATTCCCGATACGATTTTCAATACTTCTTTTCTGGAAGTGTTGATATCAACGATCTTTCTTGCTATTTCCAGAGAAGTGAGCTGCATGGAAGCCTCAGCCTGACTGATCTGTATGGCATGGTCTGCAATGAACTGATCGATAAAATCAAATTCCTCCCTCTTTTTACCATCGAGTTCTGTGATACAACCATTTACTATTCTGACGGAAGGTTTTGGATCATATGGACCAGACATCGCGATAAATCCCATCTCAGGCCATTCATTGATGAAACCATCCTGATTGACAGGACGCTCCTTCAATACTTTCGCCCTTATTGACTGTTTCATATGCTGCTCCTTTCATGGGTTTTAGTCAGGTTGATCCATTCAGCTGTTCAAAGATTTTTCTTCTGATTTCTTGCAGTAAAATCTCATTGTCATCTGCTGCCCGGTCTGATTGCTTTGTGCAGGTATGGCAGCCTGCTTTGTTTTCTTTGTTTCTTATGCAGACAGAAAGCGGGTGTTTTGTTGAAAAACCATACTTTTCCCGGTTGCAGAATAATTCTTTTTCCTTCGTATTATTCCCTTCCTCACACAATCCCAGTTCTCTTGATTTCGCTATAAGGCCTGCATACATTTCTACAGATTCTACTTTGTTATAGGCATTCTCAAGATTCGTTCCAAAGGTCAGTACACCAATATCTCCAAACAGTATGGCATCAAAATAACGAACCAGTTCCGTCAGTTTTTGTACATCTTCATTATTTCCCGTTAATCCCTTTTTGATGAACGGAACACAACCAAGCGCGTTCACTGCTTCAAGTGCAGCCGGTGCACACAGGGAACATCCTGCATTCGCATAGGCGGTCGCACAGATAGGATACGCATGTATGACCGCATTCATTTCCGGCCTCTCCTTATGGATCAGCAAATGTGTCTTCATAGCAGATGACACTTTAAATCCCGGGTTAGTTCGAATCACGTTACCTTCCGCATCGACTTTGCAGATCGATTCGATCGGCATAAACCCTTTATTCGTACCGGTAGCAGTACATAAATATTCATTCTCTTTCAATTTCATTGAGATACTGCCATCGGTGGACGCTAACAGTCCTTTGTTGTATAGACGTTTCCCAATCTCACATATTTCTTTTTTTAACTCGAATTCTGATACCATCCATATGCCATTCTGCATGCTTCGAACATGCATGATCAACAGCAGGACACGATTTTTGTCCAGCCTAAACTTCTTTAATGACACAAAGATACAGTCTGCAGTATTGCTGAAGTCTGTATCTTTGTCTTATCAATGGATTATGGTCACCTTATCTCCACAGGAAATCTTACAGGCATTTGCTTCATCTGTGTCGATATGCATTTCCGTTGTAAAGCTCTCCTGACTTCGAATCATGACATGCTTTAAAATAGTACCTCTTTCATTCTCTATCTGGACTGATACAATATCTTTATCATGAACACCTGCCCTGACTGCATCTTCCGGTGACATATGGATATGTCTCATTGCAATGATACAGCCTTCTGTCAGGTAGACAGCTCCTTTGGGTCCGACAATGGCAATCGGCGCTGATCCACTTACATTGCCGGATTCGCGGATCGGAACACTCATACCCAGCCTGATTGCATCGGTAGCTGAGATCTCCACCTGGGACTGGCTGCGGCAGGGTCCAAGAATACGAACATTTTCTATTGCTCTCATCTTGAGCCCTACAATACAGACGGTCTCGTTGCAAGCGTACTGTCCCCCCATTAGCTCTTTCATTTTTGTCAGCTGATAACCTGCACCAAACAATGCTTCAACATGCTCTTTCGTTAGATGCACATGTCTGGCTGATACAGCGATCTTAACTTCAAACCCTCTTTTTTTTTCCTCTTGTTTTTGAAGTACATCCATGATCAGTTTTGTAATATGTTCAATATTTTTTGTTTCCACATGGTCACCTGTCTGCTAAAGAATCGTTTATACCTTAGCATTCTTTCTGATTAGATAGAAGGCAGTATCTTTTCGATATCACTGTGCGGCCTTGGAATTACATGTGTCGCTACCAGCTCACCAAGTTTGCTCGCAGCAGAGGCTCCGCTTTCCACAGCAGCCTTCACGGCTCCCACATCTCCTCTTACCATAACGGTTACAAGGCCTGATCCAATCTTTTCGGTTCCTACCAGCACTACCTCGGCTGCCTTTGTCATTGCATCTGCTGCTTCAATTGCTGCTGTTAACCCTCTTGTTTCTACCATTCCCAATGCTTCTTTTGCCATATGACTTCTCCTCCATACTATGATTGTTCTTGTGTTCCTATCTTCTATATCCTCTATTACATGCATTTACATGCATTGTTACAATGTTGAAAACTTTTCATATGCCAGCTCAGCAGCCCGTCATGCATGCTTTATATGATTTATTTCTATGCTTTTAAGCCGGAAAATACTGAAATTGCGTTCTTTGCATTTTCTTTCATGGCAAGATATCCCCATTCCACGATTTCGTGATAATAAACTGGCGCATCCTCTTCTTCCGGTACCACCGAATAGTAGCAGTGATAATTCACATCTTTTGCCTTCACAGAGAACATGTTACAGGCAACTTTTTTCTTGATGATGTCCCCACCGGCTTTTGCCATGTAAGTATAATAGTTGATTTTGCAGACACCCTTTTTGATGACGGTCCGGTAATCCTCTTCACTGACACCTGACCCACCATGCATAACAAGCGGGATATCGATTCTTGCCCTGACCTCGTCAATAACATTCATATCTAGCTTCGGTGCTTTCAGGTACAACCCATGTGCTGTTCCAAAGGAACATGCCAATGCATCAATTCCGGTTGCTTCTACGAACCGTTTTGCATCATCGGGATTGGTGTATACCTGTTTGGGATCATCTTCTCTGCTTTCTGATTTATACCCCAATTCACGTTTTCCAAGGGTTCCGATCTCTGCTTCCACGGAAGCGCCATATCTCTTAGCCATTGCAACGGCAATCTTTGTGTTCGCCACATTCATCTCGTAATCAAGAGAGGAACCGTCATACATTACAGAAGTAAAACCGATTTTCAGGGCTTTATTCAGGTATTCAAGTCTCTCCCCATGATCTAAGTGAACACAGACCGGAACCTTAGCTGCTTTGGCTCGTTCTATCATGATCGGTCCTATGATTTCAATTGGCATAATTGACTCATGTACCTCAGCATGCATGATGATGACCGGTACATTCAGGTCTTCGGCTGCACTGATAACAGCCATAATGCTTTCCAGATTCGGAGTATTAAAGGACCCCGCTGCAATTTTACGCGCCTGCGCAAGAATCATGATTTCTTTTAGTGTAACTAGCATAGTACCTCATCCTTTTCTGCTTCATAGTTTATAATGCTGCATTTCATTGATTATCTTACTAAAAAAATAACATGTCCAAACGATCCATTATAGTAATAATCGTTCTAAAAAAGGTAAACTTGTTCTTTCTATCTTCTTGTCTTCTTATAAAATTGCCTGGATGATCTGAGGACTTGGATGTGCAATGACTGCGAAGTCAAGGAGCATTCCCCTCTCTCTGATCGATCTTTTGGCAGCCTCTATTGCTGCATTCACAGCAGATATCTCACCCGTCATCAGAAGGTAGGATTTTCCGCACATACCTTTTGCAATACGTATCTCGATCAATTCGACCAATGCAGTTTTTGCTGCGGCATCCGCTGCAACGATAATGGCTGCCACGTCAAATGTCTCCAACGTCCCAAGTGCCTTGATCGATTCAATACGTGTTGCTCCATAAAGAGCAGCGAAGATGTCTGCATGGGGATTTCCAAGTACAAAACTGTCGATCAGCTGTTCCTGACTCCTCTCCATCGCTATTTCAATCGCTGCATTCACTGCGCCCAAGTCACCTGTCACGATGGTAATATACTTTCCGGGACAGACCGTTTCTGCCATGATGAGCTCAACCGCTGCTGTTTTTACCATTTCATCCGCAGCTGTGATTCCAGCTGATACAGTTCTTAACTCAACCATACCGATTGCCTTATTCATTCGAATCCCATCCTTTCAGTTTCCTGCTTTGGACCTCAATATATTCATTACAGACCTGTGTGACCGTCCCTGCAATCGATGCATGAACTGCAACGCTCAGAGCATCTGCAGGCTTTGCGATCATTTGTCCTTCCCTCACCTTCATGCCGACTTCTACGATTGGCTGTGCCGGTACCCCAATATGCTGACTGAGCAGTATCTTTACATGTAAAATGGAAATTGGTTCTTCTGTAAACGGGGCTTCTTTATCATATTTTGAAAGACCGGTTCTTGCCATCAGCCGTTTTTCCTGAATTTTTCTGTCTTCTCGGAATGGATGCACGCGCATTGGCTGCTCACTTCTTAAAGGTTTCACACCTGCCTTTTTAAGACCTGCTTTAAAATCTGCCATCAGGGTTCGGGGTGAAAGTCCTTGCGGACATGCATATAATTCACATAATCCACAGGAGGAACAATAAAACGTATCCGTAAAAGCATCCAAATCCAAAAAATTATGCCACGCAGCTGCTCTCATGAACTGATGAGGTGCAACCGGATGCCCAAGTGCATTTCTCGGACAAAGATCTGTACAGGCCTGACACTGGCAGCAGCACGAAGCAGCACGATTCAGATCAATTGCATGATTGCTGTTCTTTTTCTTTACAAGCACGTGATCCTCAGGCAGTACAAGAACCGCATTGGTCGTTTTCGTGACCAGACTCGCTCCACTGCCGATGCTTCCCATCATGGGGCCTCCGATCATATAGACCGGTCTGTTCGTCGTTGCACCACCCGCTAATGCTGCCACCTGTTCAATCGTACACCCAATCGGAACACGAACGGTAACCGGTTCTTCTACTTCAGCAACGACAGAAACTAACTTGCTGGTAACCGGATTACCTTTTTCGAGAGCCTGATAAACATTGAATATGGTTTCTACATTAAAAACTGCGATTCCTTCCTCAAGAGGCAAACTGCCTGGTCGGACAATCTTGTGCACGGTCTCATAAATCAGGACGACCTCATCCCCCATGGGATAACTATTCTCAAGCAAAGCTATCTTCACGAAGGGAAACGCATCGATGATCTCTTTTACTGCCATTATGGTATCCTTATATTCCTCTTTGACACCGATAATTACCTCTTTCACATTCATGACATCCGCCATCATACTTAGTGTCATTGTTATCTCATAGGCATATTTTTTTAGCAGCTGCCTGTGGAGTTTCAGTAAAGGTTCACATTCACTGCAGTTAAGGATTATTGTTTCTATGCGCTCATCCAGTTTGGCATAAGTGGGAAATCCTGCGCCACCGGCACCAACAATACCGTTCTCCTGCAGGATTTTTTTTAGTTCTGTCAGTTCCATATGCTTACTCCGCTTCCTTACAACTGTCCACAATACCCACGATTGCTGCATCAATTGGCATTGCTTCCCGCCCGAATTCTGTTCTGGCAGCGCTTCCCTGTACCACAAGTACTGTTTCTCCAACCCCGGCACCAATCGTATCAACAGCGACAAACTGACACAGGTAGCCCTTCATGGGTTCCAAAGGCTCTATCACCATGAATTTACTGCCTCGAAGTTTTTCACTCTTTCTTGTAGAAACTACTGTTCCAATCACTTTTCCCACAATCATAGAATTCTCCATTTCCGTGTTGATTCATAGGTATATCAAGTCATTACAGGGCACAGATTGGCTGCCCTGTAATTCTTTTCTGATTTTGTTTATTTCATTTTCGGAAGAATCATTTCCACATCCGTATGCGGCCTTGGGATGACATGAGTCGCAACTAACTCGCCCAGTTTTTCTACACTTCTTGCGCCTGATTCTACTGCTGACTTTACAGCGCCTACATCACCTCGTACCATAACAGTGACTAAACCAGAACCTATTTTTTCAGTTCCTACCAAGGATACATTTGCTGCTTTGCACATGGTATCAGCAGCTTCGATCGCTGCCACCAGTCCTCTTGTTTCAATCATTCCCAATGCTTCCTGATTCATTTTTATTTCCTCCTTTTTTTCTATCAGCACTTTATTTTCTTTGATTGTTGCTGCTTTCTTATTCGTACCGGTATTTCCACTGACGATTGCTACTTTTTTACCCTGTTCCATATTGCTTCCTCCCAGACATCCGTTGGAGAACACTCTCGTTAACGTTCCCCCCGCGCATCAACAATTATGTGAAACGGCTTGCACTCTTTTCTAACATTCTGATGATCTCCCGATGAGGATTTGCTATGATACCGACGGTAACAGGTACCTTTAAAGAAAGTACCTTTGCCGCTTCGAGAGCCTCTTTCACAGCGGATACATCCCCCTCAATGACCAGTGTGACCAATCGGCCCCCGAGTTTACGTTCCCAGGTCAATAAACGGACCTCCGATGTCTTGCACATGATGTCAAGTGCATCTATGGCAGCAACGACCCCGACAATTTCCATAAAACCATATGATCTACCCATCCTGTTACCTCGTAAAATTAGTTTTTATCGAATGCACTTATTTTTAACATCTTATTTGTATATTCTGTCGGTCTTGGTATGATGTAACTCTGCACCACCCCTGATACCTCACTAGCTTTCGCTATCCCTGCCTCCATAGCCGCATCAACATCCGTAATACTTCCCCGAAATTTCACTGTTACCAGCAAAGGAATCAAAAGTTTGTCAGCGTTGGCTGGTTTGTTCTTATCAAAATCTTCAAGACGGACATTTCCGGCTTTACACCCTGCATCCGCAGCCATAAAAGCACATACCAGTCCGTATACTTCCAGAATACCAACCGCTTCTTCCATGCGTTGCTCCTTTCCATTCGATGCTTACTGATTGATGATTGCGATCTTC
>QKDK01000300.1 GCA_003252135.1 Clostridia bacterium | reverse complement strand
ACTAACCAATTGGGGGAAGCATATTATGTTACATTCCGAAACACAGCTGGAGCTTATCATACCAGACCACGGCTATCCTTTTAAGCTGTTCATGTTCGAAGGAAATGACGGTCATTATGTCCGCAATATGCATTGGCACAAATCCATCGAAATATTTGCTATCTTCGAGGGAGAACTTGATTTTTATATTAATGATGATAAAATCCATCTGGTCGCAGGTGAATTCATTATCATCAATTCCAATGAACTTCATTCCATACATGCCATGCAGCCTAATTTCACCCTTGTACTGCAGATTCCATACAATCAGTTTAAAGAGTATATTCAGAATAAGCAGTTCATTCTCTTCACAAGAAATCACAAAAAGCAGGATAAGAAAGTCATGAACCTGCTAAAGGAGATGTTTCATCTTTTTCATTCCAAAAAGTCCGGATATGATTTTAAGCTGTTAAGCCGATACTATTCTCTGTTATCCCTGCTTGTCACAAGTTATACGGATGCTTCCATGAATACTGACCATCTGAAGAATATGGAAGGCTTGAACCGCCTCTCTCCCATCACAGCATATCTGGAAGATAATTATGATAAAGATATCAGCCTGAAAACGCTTGCCAGGACCTTCGGATATACAGCTGAACATCTTTCCAGAATGTTCATAAAATATGCCAGGATCAATTTTAAGGCATATCTGCAAAATGTTCGTCTTGAATATGCCAGAAATGAGCTGGCAGCTGAAAGCACCAGAAAAATCAGCGAGATTGCTTCTTTGGTAGGTTTTTCTGACAGCCGTGCCATGGAAAAAGCATTCAAAAAGCAGTACGGAATACTGCCAAATGAGTATCGAAAGCAAATAGGTAGAACAGTACAAAATATCAATAAAATGCTATAAGTAAATCAATTATATGGTCGAAACATGAATGATTTTCTGTTATACTGTAATAACGAATGCATGCAGTCATAAACAGGTATTGTCTTTGCATGCATATGACCGCAAAATATTAGGAGGTATTGATATGAACAATATACCAGTTGTCAAACTTGGTATCGTAGCCGTGAGCAGAGACTGTTTTCCTATGAGCCTGTCTGAGAGCAGACGCGCTGCTGTTGTCAAAGCTTACAAGGCAAAAGGAACAGAAGTCTTCGAATGCCCAGTGACCATCGAAAATGAGATCGACATGAAGAAAGCTCTCGCATCTGTGAATGAAGCAGGCTGTAATGCACTTGTTGTTTACCTTGGCAACTTTGGTCCGGAGACCTCAGAGACCCTGATCGCAAAATACTTTGACGGCCCTGTTATGTATGCAGCGGCTGCCGAGACCAACGGTGATTCCTTACAGGATGAAAGAGGCGATGCTTACTGCGGTATGCTCAACGCCAGCTATAACCTGAAGCTTCGCAGCATCAAGGCTTACATTCCCGAATACCCTGTCGGTGATCCTTCCGATGTAGCGGATATGATGGCAGAATTCGTTCCGATCGCACGTACCATTATTGCCCTGAAAAACCTTAAGATTATCTCCTTTGGTCCAAGACCTCAGGATTTCCTTGCCTGCAACGCTCCGATCAAACCTTTGTATGACCTTGGCATAGAGATCGAAGAGAACTCAGAGCTTGACCTTTTTGCTTCCTTCAATGAGCACGCAGGGGATGAAAGAATCCCGGCCGTTGTTGAAGATATGGCAAACGAGCTTGGCAGCGGCAATAAGATGTCAGGCATCCTGCCAAGACTGGCACAGCTTGAGATCACGCTCCTTGACTGGGCAAAGAACCACATGGGCTCCAGAGAATACCTGATCTTTGCCAACAAGTGCTGGCCTTCCTTCCAGACACAGTTCGGCTGTGTTCCCTGCTATGTGAACAGCCGTCTTACCGCAAGGGGCATTCCGGTATCCTGTGAAGTAGATATCTACGGCGCACTGAGCGAATACATCGGCACCTGCATCACCGAGGATGCCGTGACCCTTCTTGACATCAACAACTCTGTTCCTGCTGCCATGTATGACCGTGACATCAAGGGCAAATTCGACTATACCTTACAGGATACCTTCATGGGCTTCCACTGCGGCAACACAGCAAGCAGCAAGCTGTCCTCCTGGGAGATGAAGAACCAGAAGATCATGGCTCGTGCCCTTGAACCGAACCAGGAACCCAATATCACAAGAGGAACCTTAGAGGGCGACATCATCCCCGGCGAAATCACCTTCTTCCGTCTCCAGAGCACGGCCGATACAAGGCTCACCGCTTATGTTGCAGAAGGTGAAGTGCTTCCTGTTGCCACCCGTTCCTTTGGCGGTATCGGTATCTTTGCGATCAAGGAAATGGGCCGCTTCTACCGTCACGTACTGATCGAGAAGAACTATCCTCACCACGGTGCGGTTGCCTTTGGACATTTCGGCAAGCAGCTGTTCGAGGTATTCAAGTATCTTGGCGTGAACGATATCGGATTTAACCAGCCAAAGGGCATGCTGTACAAGTCAGAGAATCCTTTCGCAAAATAAGGCTTGAGGCAATTGTCGTAGCTGCTACTTTTTAACAAATGAAAGTTTATTTTTGTAGTTCGACAGGATAATGACAGGTTTGCTGAATAGGATTGATCAATCCTGTGAGTTCTTTGTTCTGCCCTTGCTTCGTAGGAGCTGATACTGTATTCTGTCTGCTCATTTATAAATTTTGTCAAAGTTACTTATATTATCTTGTATAGGAAAGAGGCAGAAATCCTGCTGTTCGAGATGATTTATCATCGAGTTCAGGATTTCTGCCTCTGTTTTGACATAGGCAAGGGAATGTATAGTAACTTCAAAATTTATACCGGGGCAGATAGAATACCATATCAGCATATCACTTACAGCCGATTACCACCGTGCATTCGACCTCCTTATAGGTCTGCTGCGATTCACGTTTGATATATACCTTGACCTCATCTCCGACGCTTCGGCGCTGCATGTCATTGTGCAGTCCAGGAACCGAGATAATGGTTGTTTCATCAACTTTATAGATAATATCACCTTTCTTGATTCCTGCTGCTTCTGCAGGAGAACCCTCGATGACACTGTTCACATAGATTCCGTTGATCAGTTCTGCATCGTTCAGCGCATCTTCCGGCATTTCCTCTGCAACGACCCCAAAGGAAGTGATATCATTTCCATTTGCAAGGTTTTCTATAACGCTCTTCAGGTCACTGATTCCGACAGCCGTACTGATCGGTTCACTGAGCTCATCCTTCATGGTGTGCGTGATGATCCCGATGATCTGACCCTTCAGATTGACAATAACACCTTCTCCGTTGGAATTCTCTTCCAGACTCGTGCTGAAAACATCAAGCCTGTCATCCGCAATATAATGATAGATATTCTTGCTGGTTATGGTTCCGACTTCATAGGAACCCATATATCCGTTAGGATTTCCAACCGCAAGAATCGGGGTTCCAACAACAAGATAGTAGGACTCTCCGAATTCAGCTTCGGTAACCTGGCTCAGGATCTGTTCGGGGATGCTTTTGTAATCGATTCCGATCACTGCCAGATTATAGTCAGTATCATAATCGACAAGTACAGCTTCATCCAGGTAGGAGGAGCCAAGATCTACTTCGATCCTTGTTGCATCCATAAGCTTGTCATAAGGTACCAGAATCAGCAGCTGAAGACTGTTGTTTCCAAGTATAATGCCTGTTGTTGAGCTTCTGTTCTCAAAGGTCTCTTCAAACCAGTTGACCCCGCTTACAACAGTCGTGACTGTAACAAGGGAGGAGCTGACCTGTGTTGCAAGTTTTCTGATTTCCTGATGAATAGCGATATAATCATCCAGTGATGCCGCAATCGTGTTCTCAACAACGACCGGAGTTACCTCCGGTGTAACAGATACAGCTGGCGCTTCTGTAGGTGAGACGGATGCCTGTGCAGTCCCTGATGGTGTAATATTGCCGCCTTTGACGGTTGGCGTCGGTGTACTGCCATCTGGCTGTTCTGATGGAATGTAAATGGGCGTTTTACCTGCCGCTTCCGTCGGCGTCGGCGTCACTCCGAGGATTTTATAAACAACAGGTTCGGATGCAACAAAAAAATAACGGGAGACACATCCAAATGTACATGCCAAAAGAAGCGTACCTCCAAACATGGATAATATTTTCTTCCATTTCTTTGATCGCTTCTTTGCAATAATCTTTTCTTTTATAAACTGATACTCTTCCGTATCATTTGTCTCTTTCTTGTTTTCACTCATAGGATAAGAAACTCCGGTTATATGTAGGTTTTTTATGGATGGATAGCATAAGCATAGCAAGTATTTATGAACACTTCATGAAGTTTTTGTAAATAAACTATTGTATCCGTGTTTTATATGCCGATCGTTTAATCCATTCGCACACTTTGCAGTGTGAAGATGAACTCAGTACCAACACCCTCCGTACTGATCACATTAATATTTTCCTTGTGCGCACTGATGATCTCCTTGACGATGGAAAGGCCAAGTCCGGTGCCTTTTTTATCTTTTCCTCTCGAAATATCGGTCTTGTAAAAGCGCTCCCATATCTTTTTCACGGAATCCTTCGGTATGCCGATACCAAAATCTTTTACACTGACAAAGGTCTTACTGCCCTTGTCTTCTGTGGATACCAGTATGGAGGATTCCGGATTGCTGAACTTGATCGCATTGTCGATCAGATTATAGAGCACCTGCTGTATCTTGCTGAAATCTGCTTCCACATAGGAATTCTCATCCGTAAATATCAGCTCGAGCGTTATCTTCTTCTTTGTACATACTCCTTCAAATGACGCCGCTGTCGTCTTTATGACATTATTGATATCAAATACGGAGATATCAAGAAACGCTTTATTATAATCCAGATTGTTAAGAGTCAGCAGATTAGAGGTAAGCTTGGTCAGTCGTTCTGTCTCAAATAATATGATGTCCATGTAACGGTCCTGCGCTTCGTATGGTATGGTGCCGTCTTTGATGGCTTCCACATATCCTTTGATGGAGGTCAGCGGTGAACGCAGGTCATGTGAAACATTGGCTACGAATTTTCTCTGATATTCCTCAAGATTTTCCAGCTCATCCGCTATGCATAGAATAGCAGCATCTATTTCCTTGTACTCGTCATGCAGCTTGGCTTTGGTCTTATATTCAAAATTTCCCCTTGCGTATTCAATGGCTGCTTTCTTCAGATAAACGGCCGGAAGTACAGTCTCCTTGTACAGCCAGACAAAAAGCACGAACAAAAGCAGCAGGAAGATCAGATAGGCCCGGTTGATGAAGTCGATATAATATACTGTTTCAGTCCGAAGGCTCTCCATAGTCACCAATATGCACACATAACCGCTGATGGAATAATCATAATAGATCGGTTCTGTAACAACAAGCATCGGCTCTGAAAAAAGATCGGGAATTATAATATTCTCTGCAAACTGACTGTCAAGAAAACTTTCTGAATAGCTGAGGACATTGATACGCTGATATGCCGCGGTATTTCTTGTATCAAGGTAAACACTTCCCTGGGAATTCAGCAGCCAGATGCGGACATCAAGAAAAGTATCGATGGCATTCAGCTGCTGACTGATATTATCCAGTGTCATAGAAGATTCATAATACTTTTCTCCGTACTCATCTGCGATCTCACAGGCTTCATCATACAGGACCACTTTTTTGTTTTTTATGATATCCTGCTCCAGCTTCTCAGTTCCGAATATGTTCAAAAGTGCGAACATGCAGACTGCCGCCACAAGATATGTCAGAACAAGTTTAAATGTGATCTTCTTTCCCATGGCAGCACCTCCTTATGTTTTACTTGTGCAGCGAATCGATCTGCTGTATTATTTTTTACCATTTTTATTATTTTTATTATTTTCGTACTTCAAATTTATAGCCGATGCCCCATACCGTTGCCAGACTCCAGTTCGCACGGTCCTTGATCTTTTCACGGAGCCTCTTGATATGGACATCCACAGTTCTTGTGTCACCGATATATTCATACCCCCAGATATGATCAAGCAGCTGCTCTCTTGTAAATACCTGGTTCGGATGCTTTGCAAGAAAGTATAAAAGCTCCAGCTCCTTGGGCGGCATATCAATGACTTCCCCGCCATAAACAACAGAGTAATTGGTCTGATTTATCACAAGTTCTGTATACTTGACAAAATCGCCCTGCTCCTCTTCCTCCTGCGGTGCCGGCACACATGGCTGCTGGCGTCGTAAGACTGCTTTCACCCTTGCTACCAGCTCTTTAGAATCAAAAGGTTTGATAATATAATCATCCGCACCGAGTTCAAGTCCAAGAACCTTGTCAAAGACTTCACCTTTGGCAGACAGCATGATGATAGGAATCTGCGACACCTTTCGTACCTCACGGCATACCTCATACCCGTCAATGCCCGGAAGCATCAGGTCAAGCAGGATCAGATTCGGTTTAAACTCTTTGAATTTTTCGATTGCCTCTTCGCCGTCATTCACGATCAATGTTTCAAAACATTCCTTCATCAGATACAGTGATATCAGCTCTGCTATGTTGGTATCATCATCGACTATCATAATTTTCTGCTTTTCTGCCATTGAATTTTCCTCCTGTACCGAAAGCTTACCGCTTAAATTCTACAATAGTTACGCCATGGTCTCCTTCACCGAATTCACCGACCCGGTATGACTTCACATAGTTTGCCCGTTTCAAATGAGAATGAACTGCATCGCGAAGTGCACCGGTGCCTCTTCCGTGAATGACAGTCACTTTTGGAAGATGGGACAGATAAGCATCATCCAGATACTTATCAAGAAGCGGAAGTGCTTCATCCACGCGCATGCCTATCAGGTTCAGCTCAGCGGAAATCGACATGGTCTTTGCCATGTTAATGGCACCGACTGCAGTCCTGCTCTTTGGCTTATCCTGTTCTGCATCTTCTTCCTCCGCGGCTTCCAGATCCCTGACATTTACCAGGGATCTTAGACTTCCGATCTGGACGTACAGATCTCCCTTTGCATTCGGTGCTGTACTGACCTTTCCCTTAACATTCAGACTCAGCACGAGCACATTGTCTCCTACCTCATATCCTTCTTTAACAGTACCCTGCGATTTTTTGACTGCCTTGACTGAAAGCTTATTATCTTTCTCGGAAAGCTTTTCACGCAGCAGGGTACGTTCCTGTTCCATATCTTTTCCTATGCCGTTCTGAGACATCTTATTGAATTTACGAATCGTCTCATCGACATATTCCTTGGTCTCCTGAAGCATCTCCTGAGCCTGCTCATTTGCACGCTTGAGCACCTTGTCCTTGGCTGTATCGATACGTTCATTCTTTTCCTGCCATTTTTTCTTCAGTTCCTCTGCTTCCTGACGCAATGCATTGGATTTTTCTCTTTCTTTTTCTATAGCGATCCGGTCTGCTTCCAGATTACTGATCAGGTCTTCAAAGCTCTGCTCAGAAACGCCGATGAATTCTTTGGCGCTGTCAATGATGAACTCCGGCAGACCGAGCTTCTTCGATATGGCAAAAGCATTGCTTTTACCCGGGATTCCGATCAGAAGACGATAAGTAGGCCGAAGTGTGGCTACATCAAATTCACAGCAGGCATTCGATACCTTATCTGTCGAAAGCGCAAATACCTTTAATTCACTGTAATGTGTCGTAGCCAGTGTCCGAATGGTACGTCTGTGAAGATGGGTCAGGATCGCCATTGCAAGCGCTGCTCCTTCAGTCGGATCGGTTCCTGCTCCAAGTTCATCGAACAGTACCAGTGAATCATTGTCTGCCTGGTCGATAATTTTTACGATATTTGTCATATGAGAAGAAAAAGTACTAAGACTCTGTTCAATGCTCTGTTCATCTCCGATATCAGCATAGACCTCATGGAAGATTCCAAGCTCTGACCCTTCTGCCGCAGGTATATGAAGCCCTGACTGCCCAAGCAGAGTGAACAATCCTACAGTTTTCAATGAAACTGTCTTGCCGCCTGTATTGGGACCTGTGATGATCAGCAGATCAAAATCCCTGCCAATGTAGATATCTGTGGGCACAACAACATGAGGATCGATCAGCGGATGCCGTCCCTTCCGGATATTGATCCACCTGTCTGAATTGAATTTTGGTTCTGCGGCTTTCATAGCTTTTGAAAGCACAGCCCGTGCAAAAATAAAATCCAGCTCTGTCAGATTTTTCTGATCATCAGATAATTCCAAGGTATGACTACCCGCCTGATTGCTCAGGTCCGCAAGAACTTTTTCTATCTCCTCCTGTTCACGCACACTGAGTTCACGAAGCTCGTTATTAAGCTTGACCACAGCCATAGGTTCGATGAAAAATGTCGATCCGCTCGATGACTGGTCATGTACCATGCCCTGAAACTGATTTTTAAATTCATTTTTAATCGGCAGACAGTATCGTCCGTTACGCATGGTAATGAGTGCATCCTGCATCATGGAACGGTTGCTGCCGGAATTTAAGATAGCTCCCAGCTCGGAATGTATCTTATCGTTGGTGTTCTTGATCGCTCTTCTGACGCTCTTTAGTCCCGGACTTGCATCATCTGCAATTTCTTCTTCTGACAAGATGCATCGCTGTATTTCCTGGTTCAAAGGAGAGAGCGGTGCTAGTTCAGAAAATCTTGCGGATAGAGAATCTGTCTCTTCCTCATCCTCCTGTTTTGATTCTGACAGTCCCAGTGCAGCTGCCTTTGCCTTAGCCGCAGCCTGCTCCTGTTCCAGCTTCCAGGCTGGTTTATGGCTGACAGATTTTTCTCTGTGTGCCATGCCGTAATTTCTGACACGGAGCGCTGCCGTCAGGATCGAGCTGATCTTTAACAGCTCACCCGCACCCAGTGTGGCACCTATTTCAAGTCTTTTCACGGATGCTCTGACATCAGGAATACCGGAAAAGGACACTGTGCCCTTTTGATAGATCCGCTGTACGGCATCTGAAGTTTCTGTCTGCAGCTGTCTGATCTGTTGGATGTCTGTAAGCGGTGTGATCTTACTGCAAAGCTCACGTCCCAGAACAGAACCGGCATTCCCGGCAAGACGGTCTACTATTTTGTTGTATTCCAGCGTTTTTAACGCTCTTTCATTCATAACTTTCCCCCCATTGGTGTCGATGCAGCTTTCCTTCCAGTTTCATGGAAGCAAAGCCATTCTGCCGTAAAGCTTCATATAGAACAATTGCGACTGAATTTGCCAGGTTCAGAGATCTGATATCTCCGATCATAGGTATTCTGACACAGTTTCGCTCATTCTGAAGCAGTATCTCTTCCGGTATCCCGGCGCTTTCCCTGCCGAACATGATAAAGCTGTCTGGTTCATAGCTCACTTCGGTGTAAATATTTCTGGCTTTTGTCGTAGCCATATAGATCTTCGCCCCCGGATTTTTCTGTAAAAAATCATTATAATCATCATAAACATGCAGATCCAGCTGATGCCAGTAATCAAGTCCCGCTCTCCTTACTGCTTTCTCATCAATATGAAAGCCCAAGGGTCTGATCAGATGCAGGCTTGCTCCGGCTGCCACGCATGTTCTCCCAATATTTCCTGTGTTTTCCGGTATCTCCGGTTCAAGTAAAATAATATTCATTATATCTCCATTCCTGTTGTATCCGTTTAAAGCACATAAGAGCAGATAAGTCTCTTGCTGCTCCTAAAGAAAAAAGGTGATGTATATCATCACCTTTTTATCGCTACGTTTATCTCAATTTGCTTTTCATCTTCATAGGTCAAAGGGATACAGATATTCATTAGTTTTGTATTTGAAATGATAACTTACCCATACAAGCAGCAGGGGTCGTAATAACAATAAAAATTCCCTTTGTAAAAAGACAGCGGATAATAAATCTTATTGTATCATAGATTCTTAGCTTCTTTCAAGTATTTTCCTGCTGTTATCTGGTTGACTTCCTATTCGTTCCGTAGTTTTGTTACAAAATGCTCCAGACGTTCCAGGGCGACCTTCAGATTCTCAATGGAATATGCATAGGATATTCTGAGATGACCTTCGCCGCATGCACCGAAAGCTGTTCCCGGAACAATTGCGAGTTTTTCCTCCTGCAGCAGCCTGGTCGCAAATTCATCTGCGCTCATATTAAACTGCCTGATACTCGGGAAGACATAGAACGCGCCATATGGCTCAAAGCATTCCAGTCCCATCTCGTGAAGTGAATTCACCACAAATCTGCGTCTGCCATTGTAGGACTCCACCATTTCAGCCACATCTGCATCACCGTTCTTCATAGCCTCGATCGCTGCATACTGACTGGTCGAAGGTGCACACATAATGGCGAACTGATGAATCTTTGTCATCTGAGAAATGATCTCTTTGGGACCTGTTGCGTAACCAAGGCGCCAGCCAGTCATGGCATAGGCTTTGGAAAATCCGTTGATCACAATTGTCCTTTCTCTCATGCCCGGAAGACTCGCGATAGAAACATGGTGATATCCGTAAGTGAGCTCTGCATAAATCTCATCCGATATGACAAATAAATCTTTTTCAATGATGACACCGGCAATCTCCTCAAGATCCTTTTGCTCCATGATAGCACCTGTCGGATTGTTCGGAAAAGCCATGATAAGAACTTTCGTTTTTTCTGTGATAGCATCCAGCAGTTCCTGCTTTGTCAGCCTGAACTGGTTCTCTGCTTTCAGATCAATGATGACTGGAACACCATCTGCCAGCACCGTACAGGGCTCATAAGAAACATAACAGGGCTGCGGTATCAGCACTTCATCGCCTGGATCAAGCATGGCACGCAGTGCAATATCAATTGCTTCACTGCCGCCCACTGTCACGATGGTTTCGTGATTCGGCTCATATACCAGTCCAAATCTTCTTTCCAGATAATTGCAGATCTCTATGCGAAGCTCCTTTAATCCGGCATTGGAGGTATAGGTTGTCTTTCCCCGCTCGAGCGAGTAAATGCCCTCCTCCCTGATATGCCATGGTGTATCAAAATCAGGTTCGCCGACGCCAAGCGATATGGCATCTTTCATCTCTGTAACAATGTCAAAAAATTTCCGTATTCCGGAGGGTTTTATATTTACGACCTTATCATTTAAGGGGTTTCTCACGGTGTAATCAACATCCTTTCCTCATGCACCTCGCCAACTAACGCGATACCGTGCTCTTTGTATTTTTTTAATACGAAGTGCGTAGCAGTGCTTAAAACCGCGTCCATCGGGGCAAGGCGTTCTGAGACAAAGGTTGCCACTTCACGCATTGTTTTTCCATGAATTACGACCGTAAGGTCAAAACCACCGGACATCAGATAAACTGCTTCGACTTCTTCAAATTTATAGATTCGTTCTGCAATTTTGTCAAAACCCTGTCCTCGCTGCGGTGTGACCTTCACCTCGATCAGGGCTGTGACTTTTTCGTCCTCTGTTTTGTCCCAGTTTATTAAAGCAGGGTACCCACAGATGACTTTATCCGCCTCCATCTCGCGGATCGCGGCGGCGACTGCAACCTCATCTTCACCAAGCATCACGGCTATATCCTTTGCTGACAGCTTTGTGTTTTTTTCAATCGCCTTCAAAATCTTCTCTTTCATGGTAACCTCTCCTTTAACATTTTATTGTAACAGTAAGGGAATCATAAGGTATGCTTTGGTGCCTGATAATGGAACCAGCCGCCTCAATTACTTCATCATGCCCGTACTTATACTTCTTTTCATTGGTGTTAAGAATTGAATCTTGTCACCGTTTCTTATGACTCTGTCATTGGTGCCTGTAAGATGACCGATCACCGCTGCAGGAATATGTTCGGCTTCAAGAACATTTACAAGATGCTCGCCCTGCTTTGTCACATAAAGACAACAGTCTGCCGATAAAAAGTAGTAGGGGCTCGTGTCCGTAATTTCACCCACTTCTATCGTCAACTGTTTCATCAGGATCCTGTCGAGCTCAATTGTCATGCCGCAGTCTAGCAGCACACCAAGCTCCCAGAGAGCAGTCAAAATACCGCCTTCTTCCACTCTGACAAAATAGTCTGCACCGTATTCCTTTCGTACTTTCTCCGAAAGTATCCCATCCTCGATCAGCAAAGAAGACTTCATACCTTCCAGTTCCTTCCTTGCCGCTTCCACACCGGATAAAAGCCACTGTCTGCCAAGGTGCTTTTCTATTTCTGATCTTTGCTTCTCCATGCTGCACAATGTTTCTTCCATACCAGCATATCCGGTCATAACGACTGCGTATTCAAAACACTCCAATTTATCCATTATGCTTCGCTCATTTCTGCTCTACCATGTACCTGCCTTATGCCTATTATATATAATCAATCTGTCGATTTCAACCAGAACAAAACGTCTTACTGGTAAATTGCTGCTACGCCCTGCTGGAATGGAACCTCTATCAGGACATCATCGATGCTCCAGTTATCCGTATCGGGGCTCTGCCCTGCAACCGGAATAACTCTCTCTGCAGGCAGTTCTGCAAGAATAAGCTGTTCTCTGATTTTTGCTGTTTCTTCATCCGACGCACTTCCATATCGTACGATGACAGATGAGTCGTGCGCAACATTATAAAAAATCCATCTGGCATCCGGCACCGTCAGACGAATACAGCCTGCCGAAGCCTGTGTTCCGAGTGCAGAATAAGCTGATTCGACATAAGCAGCCGGATCCCTGTCTGTATAGAGAACCGAATGAAAATATATCCTGCCAGACAGCTGTGTCCAATACTGTGCATAATACCCTGTATTGACAAAACGTCCAAAACGTACCCTGTGCGTTCCCATGGTAAACGTTCCCTTCGCTGTACCGCCGTCCCGGCCGGTAGAACACAGCATATAACGTACCGGTACCGTAAATTCACCGTTGTCATCTTTTGCATATACAAGAACGACCTGATAAAATTCGTCCACGATCAGACAATAGGTATCCGAATCCGGATATCCCTCCGGAAAATCATAATTTCCATTATCCCCGATCAACTCTTCAAAGCTCATTCCTGTAGTCGGTGCATAGGCAAGTATATCGGAATCTTCTTCGTTCTGCGCATCATCTGCAGTACTAGATTCATCTTCTTCGCTGAGCAGATCCTGGTTCAGGGTAGCAAAATCCTCGCTGTCTGCCTGTGCAAAAATATTATCGCCCGGTACACTTTCGTCTGTAATATCCTCCTGATCAGCTTCCTCGTCCGCAGCAAAGGCTTCATTGTTCCGGCTTGCATACAGCTCGTTCTCCTGCATGGTATCCTCGCTGACATATGCACCAGGATCATCACTTACCCTGGTATCTGTACCCGAATAATCACTGCCTGCAAACGCATTGCTGTTTTCCTGCAGCAGCATGCTGTCTGTATTATTTCCGGCTGTATTGTCTGAACCGGCTGCCGCTTCTTCTGTATAAGCAGGATCCAGCGTTACTCCATTCGATGCATTGGCAGCGAATGCTTCGCTCTGCGTGATATCTGAATTTTCTTCATATGCTTCTTTAGTATCCGTCGTTTCAGGCTCGCTGTCTTTTGATGCTTCCTGTATTGAACCGTCTGTATCTGCGCTTTCATTCTGCGCAGCACCTTCATTATCAGATGAAATCGACTGTGTACTGTCTGTTTCACTGTCATCTGCTGATGAATCTCCTGCCGTTTTTGTACTGCTGTCATTCTCCATGCTGTTTGCGGATCTTGATTCATTATCTCCAGAATCATTTGAAGACTGGCTATCCGCATTCAATGTGTTCTGGTCTGTAACTTTTTGTCCGTTCGCTGTACGTTCCTGTAGCTGATAAAAATAGACGGCACCTGCCGCCACTGCAAGCATAGTGACTGAAACCAGCACTATAATTCCCTTTTTCATCGATATGACTCCTTGATCAACTTTTCCGTTTGCAATATCCCCATAAGATATGCCATTATTTTGACAAAAATACCTCAGATACTATAAAGTGCTGTATTACTAAAAGGCGCTCATAGCGATCGGCAGAATCATTGCCACGATCAAGATTGCTATAATAATACCAGATACGATTCGTTTTGTTTTTTTATTGTTAAAATTCATACCTATACCACCTTTCTAATCCCTGCGAACAAAGCGCAGATACCATATTATCTTTACTGACAATTAAACAACAATAGAAAGGAATCTTCCATGCCAGTATTTTTTATCCTAGTTATTATGCTTTGCGTTTATATAGCCATTGAAAAATCAAAATCCGATAAGCTATCCAGCAAAAAATCCGAAGACTTCTGGAAGAATGAACAGCTTGCCAATGCATCACGCAAAAAGGATATCTCCTCTCTTGATTACATTGCGTTCCCTTCTCATATCCTCTCCATGATCGCAGATGATCCTGATGAGACACTGAAGGATCTTGCGCTGCAGCTTCATTCTCTTTCCGATAAAAAGATCCTGAATCTGTCTTCCCATACAAATACTGAACTGAAGCTCATGTACGGTGCAGCTAATCTTGATGTACTGACTTCTTATGACTATAATTACATGATGCTGATCAGAACCCTTTCCCGTCTCGCTCAGGTCCTTTTTGATCTCGGACGAAAGACAGATGCCAGAGAGGCAGCCCTCACTTCCATCAAACTCGGTTCTGATATTCGTGCTGTCTATATTCTTCTTGCTAAAATCTATGCCGAATCAAATGATGTCGACAGGATCGACGGGCTGATCGCAGCCGTAACCTCCTGGGACTCTCTTACGAGGGATTCCCTGCTTGAAGCTCTTCATGAAATCCGCAGTCATTGTAATCTCTTTTCATACGAATATCAAGAGAAATTTTGATGCTTCCACCATTCACACTGTTCTTTCATAAAACATTCCGTACATTTTGGCTGCCTTGCAGTGCAAATACTGCGTCCGTGTGCGATGATCTGTATATTAAATAATATCCAGTGATCACGGGGCAGAACACGCATTAAATCGTATTCTATCTTCTCCGGATCTTCTTCTTTTGTCAATCCCAGCTTCTTTGAAATACGTTTCACATGGGTATCTACAACAATACTTTCCTTACCGTATATATTTCCAAGTATAACATTCGCTGTCTTTCTTCCGACTCCCGGAAGCAAGGTGAGCGCTTCCATCGTGTCCGGTACAATGCCGTTATGTGTATGGAGAAGTTCCTTTGCGCAGGCAATCAGATTCTTTGCCTTGTTATGATAAAATCCGGTCGAATGTATCAGTCTCTCCAGCTCATCCTGCGATGCGCCTGCCATGTCCTGCGGCATCGGAAACCTTTCAAAAAGCTCCTTTGTCACAATATTCACTCTGGCATCCGTGCATTGTGCGGAGAGAATCGTTGCAACAAGCAGCTGCCATGCATTGCGATGCTCCAGATAACACACCACATCAGTGCCGTAATGTTCATCCAGCAGCATAATGATGTCATTCACTTTTTGTTTCTTACGCATTTGAACTCCTTATCCCTCTACATAAGTGAAGGCATGTTCTTCAGAACAACTGCCGTAAATGCAGTCAGTCTGATCTTTAAATTACCGCGCTCTGCGCGGAATATCCTCGATTCAAAACCAAAACCTGTCTGGTTCGTATATAAAAGCTGCACGATCGGCATGTCATCCTGAATGCCGATCAGCCAAACCGGTATATCCGACTCAGTTTCGTAGTTGTTATTATTTATCACAACAATGAATTTGTCAAGTAAATCAAATCTTCCATAGGAGATAACCCCAGGAGAGGAAAATAAAAACAGGATCGAGCCTTTCTTTAATGCATCATAGTTCTTATGCAGCAAAATCATCTCCCTGTGGAATCGTATCATCTGTGTATCTTCTCTGCCCCACGGATAGGTCCTGCGGTTGTCCGGGTCAGTCCAGCCGCATAAACCGGCTTCATCTCCATAATAAACCGTCGGTGCTCCCGGCCATGTCATCTGCATGACAACTGCTTCCCTCATCACTTCAGGCTTCACGCCCCAGTTGGCAGCTTCTGATCCTCTGGTTATACTTCGTCCCATCGTCTGATTTGTTCTGGTCAGAAATCTTGAATGATCATGGTTGGAAAGCTCATTCATTGCCACCTGCAGTGACTGTGTCTGATATCTGGCCATGTTGATGAGCATGGAATTCTTAAAGGCATCCTGATTGGAATACAGTCCTCCGTTAAAATCCTCGCTGTGTTTTTCCATACCTGTCAGGAACCAGGTCACCGGCTCCATAAAAGCATCATAATTCATGACAGTATCCCACTCGTCTCCCTGCAGCCAGTCAAAAGGGTCACCATAATGCTCGGCAAGGATAATAGCTTCCGGATTCGCATTTTTCACGACCGTACGGAACCTTTTCCAGAATTTATGGTTATATTCAGGTGAATGTCCAAGATCTGCAGCCACATCGAGCCGCCATCCATCAATATTATATGGTGCGCTGACCCATTTTGCCGCAATGCGCATGATGTAGTCTTCCAGTTCAGGAGAATCCTCGTAATTCAGTTTTGGCAGCGTTGTGTGTCCCCACCAGCCGTCAAAGGATTCATTTTCCGGCCATTTATCTTCTTTAAAATGGAAAAAAGAGTTATAAGGACTGTCTTTGCTATAGAAGGCACCTTCTGCATAACCTTTTGCTTCCTTATAGATACCTTCCTTATCCATCCACTTGTTAAAAGAACCGCAATGATTGAAAACACCATCCAGTATGACCTTCATACCTCTTTTATGCACTTCTTCCACGAACATGGCAAAAAAGCGGTTCGAGGCTTCCAGGTTTTCAAAACTGCTGACTCTCTGTCTGTATTTTGTCGCATTCTGATTATTGGTATCTCCGCTCTTTAGGCATTCACCGCCGTCTGAAATGATCACACCAAAATGCGGATCGATGTAATCGTAATCCTGTATATCATACTTATGGTTGGAAGGCGACACGAAAATCGGATTCAGATAAATCGCCTCCACGCCGAGAGCTTCAATGTAATCAAGCTTTTGCAGAATTCCTGCCAGATCCCCGCCGTAGAATTCCCTGACCCCGTTGCCGACCGGATAATGATACCAGTTATCCGGATGAATCGTGCCTCCGTTTATATAATAATACTCGTTGTTCATTACATCGTTGGAACTGTCTCCATTGCAGAACCGGTCTGTATAAATCTGATACATGACAGCACCTTTTGTCCAATCCGGGGTATGAAAGCCCGGAATGATTGAAAACGCATATTTTCTGCAGCATTCTTCAGCACTGCTCTCTATATCTGTCCATTCGTTTTTTGCCTGTATTCCGATGCAGTTATAATAAAATAACTGCTCGTCGCATTCAATCAGAAAATAATAGCTCAGCTTCTCTGTACCGAGCATAATCTCGCGCTCATAATAATCAAAGAATCTATCGCTTGTTTTATATCTCATAAGATACTGTTTGCGGTCGGTTATCAGAACAACAGCGTCTGCGTTGTCTTTTCCGGTCCGGATCGATATCCTGACCGTTCCATTCTTCTTTGGTTCCTGCGGGTTCAAAAACCCTTCTGTTCCGTCGCTGAATACAGCGTTTTTTAAAAAAGGACGAGGTTCTTTACTTTGATGCGCAATGTCCATAGGTTCTCCTTTTGTATGCGTTATATACAGACAAAAAACAAAACTCCCTGGTTACAGACTTCTATACTTCCTATTATACCCTAGGAATTAAACTGATGCAACAAAAAGGGACAACGATGAACGTTGTCCCTTTTCGGAGAAGGTATTTTGTTACTTATGGGGTGTAGCAAAAACTATATAATGTATTGGGGTTTACGAATGTTATTATAGCATCCGTTTCAGCAAAAGTGTGCACAAACTTTTATTTTTTTCGTACATTATTTTAACACTTATGTCGATTACTTCACAAAGTTTACGAAACTTCCACTTAAAAAACGCACAATACATCATCACTTTTTCGTATTCTTTTAGATATCCCCAAATAATCCCTCAAATTCCTCTCTGTTGATGCGTTCTTTCTCTATTAAAAGTGCAGCACACGAATGCAGTTTGTCATTATTCTCGACAAGAATTCGTTTTGCTTCTTTATAACATTCGTCGATGATCTTTTTTACTTCCTCATCTATACGGTTCGCAACATTTTCACTGTAGCTCTTGGCATGTGCCAGATCACGTCCGATGAATACATCCTCCTGGTCGCTCTCGTAATTTACCATACCAAGCGTATCGGTAAAACCATACTTTGTCACCATACGTCTGGCAGCACTGGTTGCCATGCGAATATCCTGGGAAGCACCTGTTGTTACATCATCAAAAATCAGTTCTTCGGCAACACGTCCGCCCATACTTACAATAATATCCTGACGCATCTTGCCCTTTGTCAGGAACATCTCATCATTTTCATTCAGCGGCATGGTATAGCCTGCAGCACCGTTACCCGTCGGTATGATAGAAACAGTATACACAGGTCCTACATCAGGCAGCACATGGAACAGGATGGCATGTCCGGCTTCATGATATGCCGTGATCTTCTTTTCTTTATCAGAAACGACACGGCTCTTCTTTTCAGTACCGATCCCGACTTTGATAAAGGATTTTTTGATATCTTCATCCTTGATAAAGCTTCTGTCGTCCTTTGCAGCCGAGATAGCCGCTTCATTCAGCAGATTCTCAAGATCAGCTCCGGTAAAGCCCGCTGTTGTCTGAGCAATGCGCTTCAGATTCACATCATCTGCCAGCGGCTTGCCTTTTGCATGCACTTCAAGAATCTCCTCACGTCCAAGAACATCCGGACGTCCTACCATGATCTTGCGGTCAAATCTGCCCGGTCGAAGTATAGCCGGGTCAAGTATATCCACACGGTTCGTAGCAGCCATTACAATTATACCGCTGTTCACACCAAATCCGTCCATCTCGACCAGAAGCTGGTTCAGGGTCTGTTCTCTTTCGTCATGACCGCCGCCCATACCGGTTCCGCGCCTTCTTGCGACTGCATCGATTTCGTCGATAAAAATTATACAGGGATTGTTCTTTTTAGCTTCAGCGAACAGGTCACGTACTCTCGATGCACCTACACCGACGAACATCTCAACAAAATCCGAACCGGATATAGAGAAGAAAGGTACTCCGGCTTCCCCGGCAATCGCTTTGGCAAGCAGTGTCTTACCGGTTCCCGGCGGCCCCTCCAAAAGAACACCTTTTGGAATTCTGGCACCGACCTGTACGTATTTTTTAGGCGCCTTTAAGAAATCTACAATTTCTTCCAGCTCTGATTTTTCTTCCTGCAATCCGGCGACATTCTTAAATGTCGTCTTTTCATCCGTAGACATCTTGGCACGGCTCTTTCCAAAGTTCATGACCTTTGAATTACTTCCGCCGCCTGACATCTGACCGGAAAAGATCGTAAAGAACATAACAATAATAACAACAAAGCCAAGTACATAAGGCAGTACTGAGGTCAGGAACCAATTGGGCTTGTTGATCTGGTTTCGCACGTAATCAATATTATTATCGATTGCATACTGCTCGATGGCAACCACATCACCGGAATTAAAGTATACAGTATCACCGCTTTTTTGATCCACATAAATCCGGCCTGACGGTGTCTCCTCATTGGGCGATATCGTGATTGCTGTAACATCTCCATCCTTCACATCCTGATAGAACTCCGCTTCTGTATAGGCATCCTTCACAGAAGTAAGCTGTCCGTTGGAAAAGTATATGGCAAGCAGTATAATTGCAAGGATTATGATATAAAAACCATATCCTTTCAGTGACTTTTTCAATGTATATCCTCCTTAAATTCAATCATCTATTTTCAACATGTCCGCCGTCCAAACCAGACTTTCATGTCAAACCAGCCTTATAGTTCCACGATCCCGATATAGGGAAGGTTCCTGTATTTCTGCATATAGTCAAGTCCGCAGCCGACAACGAATTCATCCGGTATCTGAAATCCGATATAGTCAACAAACACCTCGACTTCACGGCGGTCCGGCTTGTCAAGCAGCGTACAGAGCTTAACGCTGTCTGGCTGTCTGCTCTCAAAAAGCTTGACCAGATAAGATAAAGTCTTTCCCGAATCAATAATATCCTCAACAATAATAATATCTTTTCCGTCCACCGGCTCGTCGAGATCCTTAACGATCTTGATCCTGCCTGAACTTACTGTAGCATTACCATAACTTGACACTGACATAAAATCAATGGTCACAGGTATGGTTATGTATTTTGCAAGCTCGATCATAAAATATGCTCCGCCTTTCAGGATACATATCAAATGAGGCTGTTTCCCTGCATAGTCTCTGCTGATCTGTTCACCTAACGCTTTAATTCTCTCTGTAACTGTATCCTGTGAGAGCAGTACTCTTATTTTTTCTGACATGTTTAAGCTCCTTTATCCTCTGTCCGATTCCTCGTTCTCTTTTAAGTTCTGTATTTCTGCCAGTTCTGCCACAAGAACATTTTCTGTATTCTCATCTGCATGAAAGCCTTCACTGCCGCGATATCCCAGGACCCACAATACATGGCTTCCAGCTGCCAGCAGCAGACAGGAATTCCTATCCTCTTTTGGTACCTTCTGATCTTTAAGATAATCTTTGATACTTTTTCTGTGTCCTGCAGCATTGATTTGTATAAAATCGCTTTCCTGCTGGGTTCGAACCGTAAGTGTGTCCATTATTTTATCATAATCAAACCATTTCGTACACTCATTTTTTGGTATTTTGCTATTTTTATCGTATTTGCACAAAGACAGACAGAGTTTTTTTTCACCTTTACCAAGGATAATCTCTGATTTTTCGCTTTCATATAAAAATGCATGTTCCTGCTGCCAGTAAATGTATCCTGTTCGATCTTCAGAAGGTTCGTTTATTTTAAAAAGCACCAGCTGTCCATAAGTACGGACAGCCTGCATTCCGTAAGGCAAATCAAGCCGCTTTCCGACCTGCCTGTGCAAAAGTGCAAGCACATCTGTCACGTGAACTGCTTCAATATCTTTTGTCCTTTTTGACAAACGCTCCAGTACTGACTTGATCAGTCTTTTCTGCAGCACGGGGTCTTCCTGTAAAAGTATATCTGCCTGAACAAGGCAGCGACGGCCTTTGACTTGGTCCTCTTCTCTGACTGCTGCAGCATAAAGCTTCTCGCACTGCCTGCAAAGGTAATCATCAGTCTCATGCAGCATCATGGCTGCTGATGCGATATGCTCCACGGCCCTTGCATTGATCTTCCCTTCTATGACCGGCGTAAGTTCGTTCCTTATAATGTTACGGCTGTATTCACCTGTCAGGTTCGTGGAGTCCGTGCAGTAGCTCAGTCTGTTTTCATTCATGTAGTCTTCGATCTGCCTGCGTCTGACGCAAAGCAGCGGTCGTATAAGTGTTCCTCTCTCCGGCTGCATTCCAGCCAGTCCTCGGATACCGCTGCCCCGGAACAGCTGATAAAGCACTGTTTCCGCATTATCATCCATGTGATGGGCCACTGCGATCCTGCTGCAGGAATTTCTCACTCTTTCTTCTTCAAAAATACGATACCGCTCCTGTCTCCCTGCTTCCTCTTCTCCAATTCCTCTCTCTCTGGCAATTTCTGCTATCTGTACCCTGATGCATACGAACGAAATCGTATGCGCAGCACAGTAATCCTCTGTCATCTTCTGATCACGGTCAGCCTCTTCTCCTCGCAGGCAGTGATTAACATGTACCGCATACAGGGTGAGATCAAATTCATCGGTAAGTCTTGAAAGGATATGAAGAAGGCACATGGAATCAGCACCGCCGGATACACCGACGATGATACGGTCTCCCTTTTGCAGCAGCTTATGCTGTTGTATGTATTTTTTTACTTCTTCGAGCATAAATCACTCCTTCTTAGGCTTATACATAAGACCTTTTCCTTATATTTCCCTTTGTTCTTTCCGCAAAAAATAAGAGAGAGGATCAAAAGTACATCGCGGAATAATACATCCGTTCTGCCTCTGGTCCTCCTGCTTCTTTTACTCCTTATTTCTGATCTTCCGGTTCAATCAGAATCTCATCCGGATATACGAGCCCAAAGTATTTTCTTGCTACGTCTTCCACATATTTCTTCGTCTGCATATATTTTTGTGTTTCATTCAGATCATACGTACGGTCTTCTTCCTCAGCCAGCTGTGTATCAAGCTCCTGCTGCTGTGCCTGCAGTTCTTTGTAATCCTGGTTCAGAAGAACTCTGTTATAGGTTACAAGGGCGCAAAGAATCAATACAACAAAAGCAATCAGTTTTAATCCAAATCTGGATTTTTTCTTTCTTCCTGCCATGTGCATACTCCCTTTCCAAATCCAATCATCTATGCATATTGTAATCTTTCTTTCAAAAGATTTCAACAGCTTTTACGAAATAACACTATATGGAGTAGATCAGGGTATATTCTCCGGAACCGGCTTTTGCACATCTGATTCCATTTTCTGCCGTAAAAGAGAGTCCGCAGCTATCCATCAGTTCTTCCGCCTCCATCAGTCTGATCTCTGCAGTTGCATTATGCGGTACTCTGACTGTCAGGGTCACGATATCATTTTCTCTTTTCCATGCACTTTTTACTTCACCATATACCGACTGGTATTTGCCGGTTACAAAAGTCAGGTCCCTGCTGATTCGCGGTGCAATGATACAGTTCTTGTATCCCGGCGCCGTCTCATCGATCTCAATTCCGGCAGCCACACGGTAAAGCCATTCACCGATCGCGCCATAAGCATAATGATTAAAGGAATTCA
>QKDK01000134.1 GCA_003252135.1 Clostridia bacterium | reverse complement strand
GATTGGCTTCTCTCATTTTAGTGCATTCGCCGAATGCTATATAGTATTTACATGGCATTTCTCTGTATTTGCTCATAGTTTCCTCTTTTCTATCAAACAGAGGAGCGGCATCCAGTCATTCCATGCTTTGAATTACTCAACTCATTATCACGGTTATCGGATAACTCTACCTCTTTTTTGTTTCGTAGTTACGCTTGTTACCATTATTCTCGTTGTACCCATTGTTCTTGTTGCTTTCATACCACTCCTCCTTTCTGCCACTGATCTCTCTATACATCAGATTGAAACAGTGATTACCATACGTTGACTGCATATACAGTATATCGTTTTGTTCCATTAATGTAAATATTTTTCAAGAACAAAAAAGCAGCCTTCTGATATTCAGAAAACTGCTCCTTGTCTTTTTTATTTCTCTTTCAGATTAAAACAAATATTAGCTTAGCTTGCCATCAGGCTTTTATCGCCCAACGCATCTTCGTTGACTTTGCCCTGCCGTTCCTGAAACACTCCTCTGCGGAAGGTCTCACCACATCCTTGGCCGCGTCACTGTAGATACCTTCCTTTTGAAGACTTTTAAATGATTTTTTCACCAGTACGTCTTCCCCTGAATGAAAGGTCAGAATTGCGATCCGTCCGCCCGGTGCCATAACGCGTGGAAGCTTTTCAAGGAATTCATGCAATACTTCGAATTCGCTGTTCACATCAATGCGCAGTGCCTGAAAGGTTCTCTGGCAGGATTTCTTAATTTCCTGCTCCGCCTCATCTTTTTTGCTCCCTTTCAACGGTAACTGCAGTGCTTTCTCGATTCGTTCCACCAGCTGCGTTGTTGTCTCGATCTTCTCACCCTTTTTGATCCAGGAAGTAACTTCTTTTGCAATCTCATACGCATAAGGTTCATCGGAATTCTCAACTAACATACCCTCCAATTCTGAAAGTGATATGTTCTTTATCCGTTCTGCTGCCGATATACCTTTCTCCTGATTCAATCGAAGGTCAAGCGGACCTTCTGTCTTATAGGAAAAACCTCTTTGCGGATTGTCGATCTGCATAGACGATACGCCAAGATCCGCAAGCACAAAATTAAAGGGACCGGATTCTTCATAGACTTTATCAATATCAGCAAAGTTGATATGCTTCACGGTCAGAATATCCGGACCAAAGCCTTTCTCTTCAAGCCTTTTCTTTGTCTTTTCCATCTCTATGGTATCAACATCAAGACCATATATATGCCCTTTCCCATCCAGACATTTGAGCATCTCCAAAGTATGTCCGCCATACCCCAGCGTTGCATCAAGTCCTGTCTGACCGGGTTTGATCTGCAGAAAGTCAAGGATTTCTCGAACCATGATGGAAATGTGCATACCCGCAGGTGTTGAGCCCTTACTTATGACCTTTTCCACAGTCTTTGTATACTTCTCCGGTTGATGCTCCTTATATTTTTCAGAAAAGTTTTTTGGGTGGGTGCCTTTGTACCGAATCCTGCGTTTGTGAACCTCACCATTTTCTGTTTCGTCTCTGTTCTGCGCCTGTTTGTCCTCATAATCAGGATATTCTTCCATACGATACCTCTTTTATCATTATTTGACTCTAACCTTTAGCAGATATGTCCTCTTCCATTTCCGCAATCCCTACTTTTCAGTTGAAAACAGCTTCTGGTCTCCAAGAAGCTTGAAGCAATACTTGCCAAGACTTTGAGATATCTCCTGAAAATAAAGTGCGTCATGGTAAACCTTATCAGAGTCAGGATATGTAATGTCAATCAACATGCAAAAGGAATCTTCCGTCTGTCCCAGCTTGAACAGCTCAGTTTTCAGACTGCTCTCGTTTGTTACTTCATACTTTTCATTATTCATGATTAATACGACTTCACAAAAAGCCTGCAGGTATTCACCAAGAAATGTTCCTTCCTCCGCATCAGCCGGAAAATCTGTAGCATAAAAGCTTCCATCCTCCACAAAAAGTTCCTGAATCTGCGAATTCAGCTCCATATATATGTCTCTCGGTATTAATAATGTACAGATGATTTTTTTGACTTCTTCCATGGACTATCCTCCTGCATCTCATTGCCGCAATTTAATTGCTTCATTTTAATTTTCTTTATTTTATCAGAACCATGCCTGAAAACCAAATGTTTTTATGACACTTTTTTATCTCCGCACGTTCTCAAGTAAGTTCTGCTACTATATCACAGGAAACAGAACATTTGCCAGATATATAGTAATTGTTAAAGTTACAGCGCTGAGCGCTGTTGATGTAATAACCGTCTGTGAAGTAAAATCCGGATGATTGTCATATTCGACTGCAATCAATGCGGCATTCACCGCTGTTGGCAATCCTGCAGATATCATCATGACCTGTGCTACGACACCCGAAAACCCAAATGCATATATCAAAACAACTGCGAATGCAGGAGCCAGCAATAAACGCAGAAATGCACAAAGGTATACTTTCCCATCAGCCAAATTGACTTTTGTTCTGGAAAGCTGCACTCCGAGTGTTACCAGTGCAATGGATATCAGGCCTTCTTTAATATATTCAAGGGCCGGCCAGAAAAAACTCTCTGTCAGATCAACCGGAAGAAGCTTTAACAAAAAAGCAGCAGGAATTGTGTAAATGGTCGGCATCCTTACTATCCTAAGTAGTGCTTCCTTCCAGCTCATCGTTGCTTTTGCCGCATTATAATACCCGATACTGTTGGTCGTCAGATTCTGTGTGACCAGCACCATGATTTGAGCCATCAGTGCAAGCTCCAGAAACGGCGATTCACCATTTATCATATAACGGCCTTGCCCAAATACCAGAGTGATCAGCGGAACACCGATATTTCCTGTGTTATAGAACATAACAGAATTCTGAAATGCTGATGTTATCTTTTTATCCTTTTTTTTGAAGAAGGTTCCTGCCAGAAACCCTGTAAACCCGTTGAACAGCAGGAGCACCAGGGTAAATGCCACGACCAGGATCAGCTCCATGGACATCTTTGTCTCATAAAGATTAACAAATGCAAATACCGGTACATAGATATAAAAATTTATCTTACTCAGTGTCGCAATATTGATTTCCAGCTTCCTTCCAATAAGAAAGCCCAACGCTATCACCAGGAATATAGGTACTATATTATGTAATAATATAAAAAGAAAAACTGTCATTTAACCTTTGTCTCCTGCTTCATTGATTATCACTGCTTTCCAGCTGCTGTATGTAAGACAGCAAAGCAGCACGAGCTCTTGATGAGATGTATGGACGGTTGCACTTTGCATTCAGCTCATATCGGAAGGATACCAGGTTACTGTTCTCAAGCTTGATCTTCAGGATAAAGTAGAGCGACTTTTTGGAGATATCACCGCTTTTATAATATTCACAAAGCTTTTTCATAATGGTTTCCTTTGTCACCGGCTGTATATTGGCAGTTTTTGTTATTGAAAATGTATCCAGAATTTCAGAAGTTGAGTTATCATTATCATCGTACAGGGAATAGGTGGTGAAGGTCACCTTCTCGCTGCTGACATCTACAATCGAATAGCTTGGTATTCTTGTCTGTTCTGCAATCAGTACTGCTGCCGGATAGCCTTCTGTATAGTACATATTATAGTATTTCAGACCAGAGCTCGTATTGCAGGTAACATAAACAGTACCATCCGGATCGGTCAGCTCGTCCTTGTTTTTGTTCACAACCTTGCCATTAGCCAATGCATAGGTCCGTACATACACATGGTCATGACCAGCCAGAACAAAATCCACATGAAACTCATCCATCAGCTTTTCAAAGCCGGCTTCCTTGTAGCTCACAATATCCGCATCCGCTGCATGTTCCGCGACAGATTCTGTTGATTTATGATGCTGTACAAAAAGCCATTCATAATCGGGATATTTTGTTACTGCAGCCTCCAGTGTATCATGGAATGCCTGTATATATGGCACTGCGCTTTCTTTTGAATACGGATAATCTGCGTCATTCAATACTACAAAAAGAGCATGATTAAAGCTGTAAAAGTAATTGCCTGACAGTGAAGTCTCTGCAGTTGCTGCAGATGAAGTACCGATGGTCGCACTGACATCCTGCTCATTTGGCAGGTTAAAATGTGTGGTAAACTCAATATGCCTGTCGTGATTGCCAACAGTTACCGCAAAAGGAATCATCTGCATGAATGACGGTGCAAGCAGCAGCTCATAGTCTTTTTCATTACCCGCATAGGTGTTGACCTGATCACCTGCTGAAACAATAAGATCAATATCTGCTTTCTGCAGTTTAAAAAGAGTGTCCTGCCAGCCCTGCAGTATTGTGAGTTCACTGGCATTTTTTCCTCCTGTGGTTCCAAGACTTGAGCTGTCCTGATTTCCACTGGTCAGCTGTGGATCTCCGACAAATGCAAATCTAAAATCACCTTCCTCTGCGGTATGATAGGTATATTTTTTTGACCAGTTCTTTCCGCCGTCATTGGATATCTGATATTTATATGTTGTTCCAGCTGCCAGCCCGTTCACGGTTGCTTTACACACCGTATATTCAGAAGCAGCTTCCAGGCTTGCTTTCACTATTATTGTGCTTTTTCCGTCATCGAACCTGACCTTCGTATTAACCGCTTTTTTATCAGCATACCAGTTCAGATTTAGCGACTGTGTATCACTGCCAGGCTGCAAAGATAACGTCTGTACAGTAAAACCCGCCACTTCAGCTGAAACTGATGTCGGCAGATAAAGTGAAAAAATCAAAATGGCGAAGATAAAGAGCCATCGTAACCGTTTACATAATCTATGCTTATCTCTCATAAAATCCTCATTCCTGCAAAAACTGCACATGCATTGATCAGTCTGCTGTCATAATTCTACAGCAGTATTATACAAACATTATACCATCCTTCCCCTGATGTGGCAATTTTCATTTACAGCTTTTATCTATTACAGCTTTATCTATTACAGCTTTTATTTGTTTACCGCTTCATGTGTTTACCGCCTTTATCAGAAATAGGTAAAATCACTTGTTGACTCCAGTATATTCTTTAGCATGCCGATTCCCCGCAAAAACTCATCGATAGATTGTTCAGCAGTTACCGCTATTCTCACAGCCTGCGGATGCCTGCTCCCGATGGCGAATCTTTCAGCAGCATAGAGCTGAACACCTGCATTTTTTGCATACAGCTCAAACGTCATACCGGTAAATTTTTGCGGCAGCATGAGCCATCTGAAATTACAGTAATCATCTCCCTGAACATCGAATTGATGCAGGATTTCGCTTATCATCCGGTTACGCTTTCTTGTCCCTTCCCGTCTCTGCTTTACGATCTCATCCGCTGCTCCCGTATCGATCAACCGCACTGTGGTCTTTGTTAATAACGGTGACACCATAATGTTCAGATTGTAAAATCCAATTGAAAGTTCCTTATGCAGCTGCAGCGGACTGGCAACAAAAGCTGTACGCAGCCCCGGTGACAACGTTTTTGACACACTTGAAATATAAATCGTGTGCTCTGGTGCAAAACTTGCAATCGGTGGAAGCGGCTTCTCCATAAGTAAGGAGTTGATTGCATCCTCCAGCACGATCAGTTCATGTTTTACAGCAATTTCCGCTATTGCCTTTCTTGTTTCTAGCTTCATGGTCTTTGTTGTCGGATTATGATAGTCTGCTATCAAATATAGTGCTTTTATTCCTTCCTTTACGCATATCTGCTCTAAGATATCCGGATCTATCTCCCCGTCGGCATCTGCTACTGGGATCAGTTTCAATCCAAGCATACTTGCAGCTGTCTTGATTCCCGGATAGATGACCGTTGTCGTTCCGATTTTATCACCGCACCGAAAAAGAGAAGCCAGTATGCCTGATATGGCATTTTGTCCTCCGGCTGCAAAAAGGATTCGCTCAGGACTGGTCCTGAAACCAGACTTTTCCAGCCATTGCACCGCTGCTTTTTTCTGCAGCAGATTGTCCTCGGTCAGGCCATACTGTAGTCCATGAAATGCATCCGGCTCTTTTAAAAGCTTCTGCATTGTTTTTACGACCAGGCGGTTTTGCTCCTCATCCGGCAGAATCGCTCCCATCTCGATCAGACGGTTCTCTTCTTTACCGCCAAGCAGAATGGCATTGGAAATATCGGAAGCCACAAAGGTTCCCCTGCCGGTTGCTCCGCTGATCAGACCTTTTTGCTCACACAGCTTGAAAGCTCGTGTAACTGTGCTCAGATTTATATCAAGATAATCTGCAAGTTCTCTCTGAGGCGGAAGCATCATTCCTGGCTTTAAAATTCCGTTTTTTATATCCGCTTCTAATTGCATGGCAAGCTCACGGTAAATAGCTCTTCCACTGCTTCCGATTATCGGC
>QKDK01000185.1 GCA_003252135.1 Clostridia bacterium | reverse complement strand
AAAAGCAGATGAGGTATATCATTCCGTCTGCCAAGGCATGGTCCTATACAGCCAAAGAACTGCAAAAAGAAATGAAGACCATTTTTGTGTATGACGTTGAAGATGATGCTTCAGACAGCTATCATGCCCTGATTGGTATACTAAAAGAAAATGCATACCGGGTAATGAAGAACTCAGAAGTCATGGACTGCGTGATCCGTATTCAGCGGGAGACGGATCAGAAGTATCAGCCAGAGCTGCTGCTTTCTTAAAATTACCGGGGAGAGACCTGGAGCTGACGATACGGAGTTTATATACGAATGAGGTATGGCACATCGGCAGGCAGATGACTTAAAGAAATCAGATCTGCTTTTATTAAAGGAGTTTTTTGAGGCTTTGGAACCTTAAAAGACTCCTTTTATTTTTATTGCAAATAAACACAGATGTGATAAAATAATGCTGTTTTTATTAACGATTCGAGGACATGACATTGAAACCATGGAAACAGACCGACATTTATGAGGGTCAGGAAGCTTATACATTACGCGGTGCACCGGCATTAAAGGGTGTGCTTGTCATAGTAAAGAACAAATTACTGCAGCAGGCTGTCTTATGTACGGCCATTTTTGCTGCTGTCATAACTTCAATTATGGTGCCAGTCGATGCAGAATATGCGTCGTATTTTGATATACGGACGCTTCTGTGTCTATTTATTACTCTTGCTGTAGTCGGCGCTTATGACCGGATCCATGTTTTTGAATACATCGGGAAGAAACTTGTCACATCGCTTGGTAACCTTAGAAATGTTACGCTTGGCGTTGTTTTTCTCACCTTTTTTGCATCCATGCTGCTGGCGAATGACATGGCACTTATAACATTTTTACCCCTGGGTGCAATTGTTTTAAAGTTCACCGGAAAAGAAAAGCATATGGCTTACCTGTTTATCCTGCAGAACATTGCAGCGAATCTCGGCGGAATGATCACACCCTTTGGAAATCCGCAGAACCTTTACCTTTATTCTTTTTATCAGATTCCATCAGATGAATTCTTTCTTATCATGCTGCTCCCATTTCTTGTGGCATTGCTTTTGATTGCCGGAGGCTGTTTACTGATGAAGCCAGAGCCCTTGCAGCTCAATGTGTCTTTGGATACTGCGCCTAAAAAGGGCAGAATCATTCTGTACAGTGCAATTTTCCTATGCTCCATACTGATCGTATTTCGCATCATCCCTCTGTTTGCGGGGACGATTATTGTTATTGCAGCACTTCTTCTCGCTGATAGAAAAGCATTTGCTCTCGTGAACTATCCGCTGCTGCTGACCTTCTGTGCCTTTTTTGTCTTTGCCGGCAATATGGCCAGAATTCCTGCTGTTGAGCATTTCTTTGAGATTCTCCTGTCAAAGAATACTCTGCTTTTTGGTATTCTGTCCTGTCAGTTCATCAGCAATGTACCCAGTGCAGTGCTGCTTAGCAGGTTCACATCTGATTATAAGGATCTTTTGCTGGCAGTGAATCTTGGCGGTCTTGGCACGCTGATTGCTTCGCTGGCAAGTCTGATCACTTTTTCCGAGTTCAAGAAAAATCAGCCGTCACAGGGAAAAAAGTATTTCTTTTTGTTCACGGCAGTGAATTTCCTGTTTCTTGTCATCCTGACATCTGCAGTCATGCTGTTCAAAGGAGCGTGATGAAAATGCCATATGCCATGAAAATGTCATATGCCAGAATAAGGTCATATGTCAGAAAAATGCCATATGCCATAAAAACACCATATGTTGATGCCATACTTTACCTTACATGACAGGCAGATGTCATTGCAGCCTTGTCAGCCTATTCTGTATGCAGTGTGGAAGACAGCAGATAATACAGCAGATAATACAGATGGGCCAGGAAAGGGATGAATTTATGAGAGCATATGACAGATATAAGATCCTGGGACGAAAATCAGTTTTGGGAAAGCTCATGATACTGATCATTTTATGCAGTCTTATGACTGCTGTTCTTCTTCCGGAAGGCACGGTCTATGCGCAGTGGATGGAAGGTGTCACGAACCCAAAAGATATTGTGATCGCATCCCCTGCAGATAACTATACGACAACTTCCTCAAAGGTCAGTATACTGGGAGCCTGTGATTATGATTACCCTCTCTATATGAACAATAAACAGATCGAGACGACAGCTCTCGGATTTTTCACGCAGTATGTTACACTTTCTATTGGAAAGAATGTGTTCACTTTTACGAACAACAAAAAGACAAAGACGCTTACTATCATAAGGAAAGCAGTGTCTGACAGTGGTTCTATTGCACAGGAGCCGGATTATATAGCATATACAACAGACAAGTACGGAGTTCTTGATAATGAATATACCATGCCTCGATCATCCATTGACAGCACAGATGTTGACTGCATGCCGCTTACTGACAAGACAGCGTTTAAGATTCTGGGTGAACAGGGAAGCTATTATAAGATCTATGACGGTACGTTCATACATAAATCCTATGTGGATGTATATTCGGGGGCGCTTCCTGCGAATAAGGTTTCTGCAGTTACTGTGACAGATGATGTGGAGAACAATCTGATCGTTGCCAAGCTGAAGATGAAAGTTAATTCTTTATATAAAGTCGAGCTTGCGGATTCCAAGGTCATTCTGACACTGTATGAGACGATCAGCTCGCCAAAAGCAGCTCTTAGTCAGAACGACACGGTCAAACGGGTCGTAACGAATATATATAAAAGCACGACCAGAACAGTCGTCTATACCTTCAGACTTTATGAGGATGCCATGGTGTGCGGATATGATGTGGAATTTAAGGATGGAATCATGATTTTCACTCTGAAGAAAGCACCGCATCTGACAGAGGAAGGCTCTCTGGCCGGTGCGACCGTACTGCTAGATGCAGGCCACGGCGGGGAAGCGACCGGTGCAGTCGGACCGCTAGGACTTTTAGGTCCGGTGGAAAAGGATATCAATCTTGCCATAACACTATACACCAAGGAATATCTGGAACAGATGGGAGCGACTGTTGTGCTGACACGAAGCGATGACACTGATCTTTCTCTGCATGAACGGGTGGCTGTCATCAGAGAGCAAAAGCCGGATGTCTCGATGTCGATCCATGCCAATGCGATGCCGCAGGCAGCGAATTTCAACTTATCGTACGGATTCTTAAGCTACTACAGCTATAATGAAACGACCAATGCACACACCCTGATCAATGACAGCATGATCAGCCTGCTTGGATATCAGGCCCGTGCACCAAGAAAGCAGAGCTTATCCCTGACACGGATCACGACCTGCGCAGCACTCCTGATCGAGACAGCATTTTTATCGTACCCGTCAGATTATGAGTATCTGATTCAGGTCGAGAACCAGAAAGCCATTGCAGAAGGAGCAGCTGCTGCCATACAGGAATACCTGGAAGGAGTAGCTGTCTATGGTGCCAAGATGAGTGCTGATACGGCAGCCGCAGAACGGGAGCAGATTACCTATGTGGTCGTCTGGGGCGATACACTATCCTCTATAGCAGGTAAGTTCGGTGTGTCGCTTGACAGTCTTGCCGCAGCGAATAATATCACCAACATTAATTATATTTACGGTGGTCAGGTACTGGTAATTCCACAGTAAGAGGAAAGGTCTGCAGGAGAAATGTGCAAGAATCGGTGAATAATACAATCGAAATTTTGCATGAAATATGATATGATTAGGCAGGCATAGCACAATAAACGTTATGCGCATGAGCGCAGGAAAAGGGGGAACGAATGAAGATTCAATCAGTAAAGGATGCGTCCTTTATACCGTACGGACATGTTGTCGAAGGATATGACCTTACAGAGCTGCTGGAGGTGCTTGTAAAGACATCAGAAGCACCGGAGCATGTCATCTATGTACCTTCATCACCGGAACTTGAAGCGACACCGGCTATGAAGGATCTTCAGGATAATGAATACGGCGGTATGCCGATTCAGCTTGGCTATTGCAACGGTACCAACACAAAGCTCAACTGCCTGGAGTATCATAGGGACAGTGAGATCAATGTAGCTGCCGATGATGTTGTCCTTCTGGTAGCCAGACAACAGGACATCGTTGACGGAAAGCTTGACACTTCAAAGGTGGAGGCCTTTTTATGTCCGAAGGGGACCGCGGTGGAAATCTATGCAACAACGCTGCATTATGCTCCCTGCAGCGCAAAAAAGAATGAAGCATTCCGTGTTGTTATTGTCCTTCCCAAAGGAACTAATACAGATAAGCCGGAAATCATATGTAAGACACTGGAAGATAAGATGCTCTTTGCAAAGAATAAGTGGCTGATTGCTCATCCAGAGACCGGTGAAGCAGCAAACGGTGCATTTGTCGGACTGACCGGAGAGAATATTGATATCGCAGCACTTCTGTAAATCTAACATTCCTGTGGAAGGGTAAGATCTGAATAAAGAACAGATAAGAAAAGGACTGTCGCTTGCCTGCGCCGGTCCTTTTATGCTACAATAAAAGAAGTAATTCTGGTATATAATATGCAAATGGGGAGGCATGTATATGAAGGATTGTATGGATACAGTGAAGAAAATGACTTTAGAGGAGAAGGTATCCTGTCTTTCTGGAAAGACGTCATGGCTTACAAAGCCAATTGAACGGCTTACTATTGAATCTGTCAGACTGTGTGACGGACCGGTCGGATTAAGAAAGCAGATGCCGAATGAAAAATCTGAGATTGAAGGAGAGACGATTCCGGCGGTTTGCTTTCCGGCATCTGCGGGAACAGCAGCTTCCTTCAACAGAGAAATGCTTTATGAGCTCGGAGAGACCCTTGGGAATGAATGCAGGGGAGAAGGAATTGATATTCTTCTCGGACCGGCAGTGAATATTAAAAGGGGACCGCTCTGCGGAAGGAATTTCGAGTATATTTCGGAAGACCCATACCTGACAGCGGAACTCGCAGTAGCCTACACGGATGGTGTGCAATCCTGCGGAGTAGGTGTCAGTCTGAAACATTTTGCTGTGAACAATCAGGAAAACAGAAGAATGGTGATATCTGCGGAGGTGGATGAAAGAGCACTTCGGGAGATCTATCTGCAGGCATTCGAAGCAGTCGTAAAACGATCAAGACCCTGGACAGTCATGTGCGCTTATAATAAGGTCAATGGAGTCTATGCATCCGAGAATCCATGGCTGCTGACACAGGTCCTTCGTGATGAATGGGGATTTGACGGTTACGTTATGTCTGACTGGGGTGCTGTCAGTAACCGTCCGGAGGGAGTAAAAGCAGGACTTGAAATGGAGATGCCTTCGAGCTTTGGCGTAAACGACAGATCTGTTCTAAAAGCAGTGCAGGAGGGAAGACTGAAAGAGGAATATGTTGATCTTGCAGTCAGCAGACTTCTGCAGATTCATGAAAAATGCGTGTCTCATAAAAAGACACCTTCCGGTTATGATAAAGAAAAGGATCATGCGGCTGCACGAAGATTTGCATCAGAAAGCATGGTTCTGCTGAAGAATAATGGAGTACTTCCGCTTGATGGCACAAAAAAGATAGCAATTATTGGAAAGATGGCAGAAACTCCGAGATTTCAGGGCGGCGGCAGCTCACATGTCAAAGCTCATCGCGTCACAGGGTTTTTAGAGGCATTGAAAGCAGAATACGGTCATGTCAAATTTCAATATGCAAAAGCTTATGAAAATGCAGAGGAACCGCTGAATGAGGAGCTGCTTACACAGGCTTTGTCAGCCGCAAGGTGGGCGGATACAGCAATCATTTTCACCGGATTGCCGGATTCTTTTGAGTCAGAAGGCTATGACAGAAGCCATATAGAGCTTCCAAAACCACAGAACGAGCTGATTAGTAGGATATGCAGCGTGCAGAAAGATACTGTTGTGGTTCTGCACAACGGATCTCCGGTCGCCATGCCATGGATCACGAAAGCCGCAGCTGTTCTGGAAGCATATCTTGGCGGAGAAGCTGTCGGGGAAGCAGAGGCTGACCTTTTATTCGGCAGGATAAATCCGTCGGCAAAGCTTGCTGAAACTTTTCCGGTCTCTTTGGATGACTGTGCGTTCCATCCGTATTTTCCTGGATACCAGAACACGGTGGAATACCGTGAAAGTATCTTTGTAGGATATAGGTACTTTGATACAGCAAAGAAAAATGTTCTGTTTCCTTTTGGATATGGACTGTCCTACACCACGTTTGGTTACTCCAATCTGAACATTGACAGGAGCAGGTGGGAGGAAAAGCATGAGGTGGAGGTGACCTGCAGAGTTACCAATACTGGAGAAAGAGCAGGAGCTGAGGTTCTTCAGCTTTATGTCGTCAGTCCCAAAGGAAGATGCTTTCGGCCGATGCAGGAGCTGAAGGGCTTTGAAAAGGTATTTCTGAAAGCGGGAGAAAGTAAACTGGTCATGTTTTTACTGGATGCAAGGGCATTTTCCTGCTTCAATATACAGAGCGGTCAGTTCGAGGTGGAGAACGGCAGGTATCTGATCCGTGTTGGTGCATCGAGCAGGGATACTAGGCTTTACACAGAAGTGAGACTGACAGCCTGCGCGATAACAAAGTCAGGAAAGATCGATGCACTGGAAGCAGGAGCAGAACCAAAGAGATTTCCCGCATACGACAGCTGCGATCTGGGAAATATATCGGATGAAGAGTTTGAACTTTTACTTGGACATAAGCTTTCGAGCCGATTCAGAAAGGAAGAAGAGGAAATCACCATTGACTGCTGTCTTGAAGATGCAGCACATACAAAATGGGGAAAAAGGATCATTAAGCTTGTCGGCAGACTGCTAAAGAAAGGTGTCAGCTTAGGAGACGGCGGTATGGGCGACAGTGACATCACCTATTATTCGGTGCTGCAGATGCCTTTTCATTCCTTCTATGGTATGGCTGGGGTCGAGCTTTCAGAAGAAATCATCGGCTGGCTGGTAAACCTGCTCAATAACAGAAAGGTCGCATCTTCACTTTTTGGGCTGCTTCGTACCATGCCCGGCAAGATTAAACAGCTGAATTAGATGAGTGTATAAGATAGACAGGATAAGTAAAACGAACAAAACGAACAGATAGAACTGAAAGAACAGGATGGACAGAACGAACAGGATGAATTGCGCAATCAATGGATTAATAGTAAGATATATCTGATTGAATTACATAACGGCATCAAACACAGAGAGCGTAGGTACGGAAAGGAGTAACAGGCATGAAGAAATGTTCAAATTGCGGACGTGAGTGTGAGGACAAGGATCAGTTCTGTCTGATCTGCGGCACAAAATTCACGGGTGAACCAGATGGATTGTCAAAAAATCATATGGGGGAGAACAGAGCGGAATCAGATTTCAGGGAAGACTTTCGGGAGAATGCAGCACCAAAGGCTGCTGAGGAAGCAGCACAGTCTGCACCTCAAAAGACATCATCCGGAAAGAAAGCAACAAAGATACTGCTCATGGCAGGCGCAGCAGCTGTTATTGTTCTGCTTGCAGTAGTTGCTGTTCTATTTTTAAGGGGAGACGGTATTCAAAAGACGGATCCGAATGCGGCTCTGCTTGTGTATTCAGAAGATGAAGAAGGCTTTGAATTTGTAACGGCGCAGGGTACAACAGTTCTGTTAGAAGTGGATAATGTATATCAGGCAGAGAGAAGTCTTGATGGCAGACTTTGTGCAGTGCTTGCAGATTATGGTTTCTATGAAGACAGCGGGGACCTGTATTATGCAGATGAGAAGACAGTGGTTCTGGTTGCCGAGGGCGTGTCTTCTTTCACATTTTCAGATGAGGGTACAGGTATTGCTTACATAAAGGGCAGCGCGGATTACATGACTGGCGACCTGTATCTGTACAGTGTAAAAGATCAGGAAAGCACCAAAATTGACAGTGGTGTTAAAGCCGGAAGTGTATGCATTTCACCGGACGGAAAAAGCATTGCATATATCGGAAGCTATTCTAACGACTACAGTTTTAAAGGTTATAGATCGATCAAGGGGGACAAACCAGAAGAGATGGGAGAGAATATTATCCCGATTGCCATCTCTGACGGGGGAAAATATCAGTATTATTATGAGCTTACAGGGTCTTCCTATGACTTATATGTGAAACACAGGAAGAATGAAGTCAAGCTTGCGACCAGTATGTATTCGGGAACTTCTGTATTTTTAAATAAAGATTACACACAGCTTCTGTATATAGATGAAGGAAAGACTTATCTATCAGAGAATGGTGATACCAAAGAAAAAATAAGCAGCAGTCAGATGCAGTATTGTGTGCTGCCGGATAATACGGCTTCAAAGAGCACAGATACAACGGAATCCTCTATTTATGTATATGGAATTTCTGATTTTGGCGGTAAAGTTGTTGCCATAGACAGCTCTCTTTATTATCTGAATAAAGATTTCGAGCCAGAGCTGATTACTGGTTATGTATACTATTATCAGCTTGCAGCTGATAACAACAGTCTGCTGTACTCTAATGGAGGAAGTCTTTACTACATAAAGAATATCAAAAAATCAAGAATGTCGGAAGAGATCGGCAGCAATATCGATATCTATATGTTCACTGCATCAGATGATCTTTCTCAGGTCTACTATACAGATGAAGATGATACCCTGTATTACAAAAAGGGCAGCAAAGACAGCAGAAAGGTCGCTGACGGCGTTTACTACTATTATGCGATACGAGGAGATGACAAACGTTTCTTCTATCTGATGGAATATGATGAATCAAAAAGTGCCGGAACCTTATACACGGCCAAATGGGGACGATTCAGAAAAGAAGTCTCCATGGTCGATGAAGTTTATTCTATTTTCAGCTACAATGGCGCAGTATTCTGTTATATGATCTCTGATGACGGATACAGCTATGATTTATATATTTCAACAAAGGGCAAAGATTTTGAACCTATTGTGAAAGGTGTTATATCCTATTAAGAACGGGTATCACACCTGGTATGGAATGGTTTCTTTCATGGATGTACGGGGCGAGGCTCCGTACATCTTTTTATATGCCCGGGAAAATGTCGAGTAATCAGAAAAACCTGCCTGATAACAGGCTTCCATAACAGGTATCTGATTTCTGATCAGCTCCGTTGCGAATAACAGCCGCTTCTGTTGTATATAGGAATGAATGGTATATCCGGTTTCTTCTTTGAAACGGTGCATCAGATAAGAACGACTCAGGAAAAAGATCTCTGACAGGGCATCGATTTCAAGATCATCTCCGAGATGGGTGTTGATATAGCGCAGAAGCTCCAGAATATGCGGATTTCCCTTATATAAGGAACCACTGACGGCTTCCCGTCCCTCGATCATAATACGATTCAGGTGAATAATGAACTGCAGGAAAATCGAATTTGCCAGAAGAGGCGAAGCAAAATCATGCTCTGACATGGCTTGTTCCAGGTCATACAAAAGTGTACGGATCTTTGTCTGGAAAGGTGCATCCATACGAATCATATTGATACTTCTGACATCAGCCAGATGAAAGCAGGTGCTAAGGTTGTAACTGTCCTTGCTATGTGCTTCCATAAATTCAGAATTGATCCAGATGATAATGCGCTCGTAGGGAACTTCGGCATCTATGACCGGTTTGTGGATGGCATGGTGGTTGATCAGCAGGATATCCAGTGGTTTTAACGGGTATGCCTTTCCTTCGACCAGATAGGTTACATTACCTGATAAAAAGATGATGATCTTGTCAAAGTCATGGTAGTGCGGGGCAAAGTCCTGTTTGATCTGATCTTTCAGATGGAAAAGTCTGAAATCCTGATTCAGATATCCACGCTTCTGGTTTCCATCAATATCCATAGCAGCTCCTCCTTGTATATACCTGTCTATTATAATAAAGCACTATTTGCAATATAGCAAGCATATATAACTATGGTAAAGCAAAAAAGTATACTGTATACTTAGTTATAACATAAAAAGCTATTGATGGTCGACTGATGTCTGGTTCTGCCAGTTTCAGAATAATCACATATGTGTTTAAAGGATCAAAAAGGAGGCGGGTCATGCAGAACAAAGAAAAAGAAAAAAGGTATTACCCCAATCAGATACAGATACGGCTTCTTGAAATCACCGATAAAAACATGGTAAAACTGCAGGTGGTCGAGCGAAATGCAGAAGAAGGAAATATCTATTCGGTGTGCAGCAGGACTGCCTATACAACATCTGTCTGTGAGAGCAGACAGGCTCGCAACAGAATCTCTGTCTTTGTTCCAAGCGGGCTGCTCTGCATAGAGATACTGGAAGATCAAAGCATAATGATACTTGGAAAGCAAAAAGAACAGGCTTGTGTCGTAGCAGCAAAAGGAGTGCTTGATAAACTCAGCAAAAGCACATCTATGCGATGTGCGGGATGAAAAGAGTCAGGTAAAAGTAAATGTGAATAATGGTATTCCCTGTCTGCGCATGCCTGCAGACAGAAGCGATACAGAGAACGGAATGCGCCCCGTTCTCTTTTTTTATGCTTTTAGCATTGTCGTGTGTTTCGAAATGGAGAGATGACAAACAAGTATACATGAATAAACAAGAAGAACTTGGAATTATATTGTAAAAAGGATGTAAAAAGAGAAATTCTTGTGAAAATAATATAAAGACAAAGCAAAGAAACTATGCTAGAATAGCAATAGAATTGTTCTTAAAATATTTGCAACAGAATGCGGGGAAGATTACGTGGATCAGGAAAAGAAAATGAAGCAGTATTACACCTGTTTTTCATTGATGCAGGAAAAATATGACAGGTTCACAAGGGACGACAGATTTCTTGCAGCAACAACGAAGGAATTTGCTGTCTGGAAGGAGAAGACCAGAACTCTTTTGCGAGAACTGACAGGGATGAATCGTATGCTGCTTTGCGATGCAATGCCGGTAGAAGAAGAGGAAGAACTTACAAAGGATAATATTATCCGAAAGAAGATAAGGATACAGACTGAACCCGGTGTCTATATGCCATGCTACCTGCTGATTCCGACAGAAAACAGAAGATACCATGAAAAGAATAAAAAACCGCTGACTTTTCTGGCTCTGCCGGGACACCTTGGCGGCGGAAAAGAATCCATAGCAGGAAGAAAGGAATTACCGGGAATTATCAGATCGATTGAACAGTTCCACTATGACTATGGATATCAGCTCGCATTACGGGGATTTACGGTGTTCTGCCCAGACTGCAGAGGGTTTGGGGAAAGAAGAGAGGAAGCCTTACAGGGAGAGGAAGAAGAAAAATATCTGAATGGAACCTGTTATCAGCTGTCCCATATGGCAGAGGCGCTTGGAGAAACAGTAATCGGCATGCAGGCCTTTGACGTACACAGACTGATTGATTATATAGAACAGCAGGGGATTTATGATATGGAAGAGCTTGGCTGCATCGGCTTTTCCGGCGGCGGTATGCAGACACTGTGGAGCGCCGCACTAGATGACAGGATAAAAAGATGCATAATCAGCGGTTATATGTATGGCTACAGGGATTCGCTGCTGGAGCTGAACGGTAACTGCAGCTGCAATTATGTACCGCATTTATTTGAACATCTGGATATGGGTGATATCGGTGCATTATTAGCTCCGCGGCAGGTCGTGATCCAATCCTGTCTTGACGATCACCTGAATGGAAAAAGAGGAATATCCAATGTATATGAACAGGTTGCTGTTATGAGACAGGCATACCGGCTTTTTGATAAAGAGGACCGGCTTGTCCATGATATTCAGGGTGGAGGACATTGCTGGCATGAAGAAGCCTTGTCTGCACTCCTTAAGGATGCATAGAAAATAACGCGAAGAACGAACCGGAAGGAGGATGTTCTGTCTGTAAACACAGCAGGCAGGACAAAGATACTTTATGAAGATGACAAAAGAAGAGTTTAAAAAGAACATTGAAGAGAATCTGAAAGTATTATTTCGAAGATCCGTAGCAGATGCCAGTGAGCAGCAGCTGTTTCAGGCGGTTGCATTTGCAGTGAAAGACATTATCATGGATCTGTGGTTTGCAACAGCAAAGGAATTCAAGGAAAAAAATGTTAAGACAGTATACTATATGTCTATGGAATTCCTGATGGGAAGAGCGCTCGGCAATAATCTGATCAATCTTGGTGCGGACAGCATGGTTCGTGAAGCCCTGGAGGAGCTCGGACTTGATCTGAATATCGTTGAGGATCAGGAACCGGACGCTGCGCTTGGCAATGGAGGCCTTGGCAGACTTGCGGCTTGCTTCCTTGATTCGCTGGCATCACTTGGATATCCGGCTTATGGCTGTGGTATCCGTTACAAATATGGTATGTTCGAGCAGAAGATCGAAAACGGTTTTCAGATCGAGGTTCCGGACTACTGGCTGAAATTCGGTAATCCGTTCGAGATGAAACGGCCGGAACATGCAAAAGAAGTCAAGTTCGGCGGATATGTACGCGTTGTAAAGGATCCAAACGGCAGAGAGCATTTTACGCAGGAGGATTACAATTCTGTCATGGCCGTACCGTATGACATACCTGTTCTTGGATATAATAATAATATTGTTGATACGCTCCGGATCTGGGATGCAGAAGCGATTCAGACCTTTAATCTGGATTCCTTTGATAAGGGAGATTACCATAAAGCAGTGGAGCAGCAGAATCTCGCAAGGACCATCTGCGAGGTGCTCTATCCGAATGACAATCATTACGCGGGTAAGGAGCTTCGTCTGAAGCAGCAGTACTTTTTTATCTCTGCAACCGTTCAGCGCGCGGTGCAGCAGTACCTTGAGAATAATAAAGATATCATGCTGCTGCCGGAAAAGACAAGCTTCCAGATGAATGATACCCATCCATCGATGACTGTCGCTGAGCTGATGCGTGTCTTGATGGACGATTATGGACTGTCCTGGAACCAGGCATGGGAGATAACATCGCACAGCTGTGCCTATACCAACCATACGATTATGTCGGAAGCTCTGGAAAAATGGCCGATCGATCTGTTCTCCAGACTTTTGCCAAGAGTATATCAGATCATCGAAGAGATCAACCGGCGCTTCCTGGTGCTGCTGGAAGATAAATACCCAGGAAATCAGGACAAGGTCAAAGCGATGTCCATCCTGTATGACGGTCAGGTGCGCATGGCAAATCTCGCCATCGTCGGCGGCTTTTCGGTAAATGGTGTTGCAAGGCTGCATACAGAGATCCTGATGAATCAGCAGCTGAAAGATTTTTATCAGCTGTGGCCGGAAAAATTCAGCAATAAGACCAATGGCATCACACAAAGAAGATTTCTTCTGCATGGCAATCCGCTTCTGGCAAAATGGGTAACAGACCGGATAGGAGACGGCTGGATTCTTGATCTGTCACAGCTTGACAAGCTGAGTGAATGTGCAGATAATCCTGCCTGCCGCGCAGCCTTTATGGATATAAAGTATCAGAATAAGCTTCGGCTCGTGAAATACATAAAGGAACATAACAACATAGACATAGACCCTAATTCTATCTTTGATGTTCAGGTAAAACGTCTGCATGAATACAAACGCCAGCTGCTGAATATTCTTCATATCATCTATCTCTATGACCAGTTAAAGAAAAATCCTGATATGGATTTCTATCCAAGAACCTTTATCTTCGGTGCCAAGGCATCGGCAGGATACCGGCGTGCCAAAGCAGTTATAAAGCTCATCAACAGTGTAGGAGATGTGGTAAACAATGATCCTGTCATAGGGAACCGGCTGAAAGTTGTGTTTATCGAGAATTACCGTGTATCCAATGCAGAAATCATCTTTGCGGCAGCGGATGTTTCGGAACAGATTTCAACAGCCAGCAAGGAAGCTTCCGGCACCGGCAATATGAAGTTTATGCTGAATGGAGCTGTAACGATCGGAACGATGGATGGAGCTAATGTGGAGATCGTGGAAGAAGTCGGAAGCGAGAATGCTTTTATCTTTGGACTGAGCGCTGAAGAAGTAATAAAAATGGAAAAAGATGGAAGCTATAATCCTAAGAATATGTATAACGAGGATGAAGGAATTCGCATGGTAATGGGTCAGCTGATCGACGGAACCTTCGCCCCGCATGATCATGAGATGTTCCGTGAGATCTATCAGTCACTGCTGGAGGGCAATGGCTTTGAGAAAGCAGATCAATTCTTTATTCTGAAGGATTTCAGAGCTTATGTGGACGCGCAGAAGCAGGTGGAAACTGCATATAAGGATAAGGATCGCTGGGCGAGAATGGCGCTTATTAATACTGCAAAATGCGGTAAGTTCTCATCAGACAGAACCATTGAAGAGTATGTCAGAGATATCTGGCATCTTGAAAAGTATGAAGTAAAGGCAGACTGATAATAATTAATCCAACTGATAAAGGGCCCTGATTTCTTGATCTGCCTGCTTTTGCAGGAGCAATGAAACTTCAGGGTCTTTTTCTGATTCGATCTGTTCAACAAGAGCGATGATAGCTGACTGAATTTCATCTGACACAACAGGAATCGGGATCTGTTCCAGATGTGAACGAAGAATCTTGACCGAGTTGAATTTATGTGTGTAATAAAATGCAACGGGAGCTGAATTAAGAACTGCTAAAATGTACTTGATATGCAGTCCCTGTATATCAGGAATCAGGATATTGCAGCTGTTCAGAGTAAGACGCTGTCTGTCGTCATAAGCAAAAACCAGAGTATTGTTAATAAAGCGGTAAAGAAGCTTTTCCGGTGCACGATACAGGGACAGAGGTGCCTTCTGCTGAAATCTTGACATATCTGTTTCAACATACAGATCAGAAGGAGTGATTTTGTATTTTTGAATATTTTTCCCCTTGTAGATCATTTCTCTGTCTGGTCCCGGAGCATCAGATAATAAAGCATTATTATTCCCGGTAACAATGCCAAGTGCAAAGTATGCCTGGTTCCTGAGCGTGGTATGACAGGGAAGCTGCTCCATCTTTCCAAGAATACTATATTCTTCATCGGTTGCGGTGAGATTGATGCAGGAGGAGGAAAGGGGTCTTGGCACAGCTATGATGAACCTGCGGTCTTTTTGTACGATTTCTGTACCAAGTGCGCTTGGCTGTATGGCTTCGCCCTGCTCATACACTCTGACAGTCAGTATGATGGATGGGCACAAAACTCCGCTGAATACATTATCAAGATATACGATTCTTATAATTTGAGCAGTTTTCAGCAGAAGTGAACGAACTGGCTCATAGGATGCGACGGTTAGAAATGCACTAGGCAGGACAAATGAGATCAAACAGCCTTTTGCGGCATTGCGCAGTGCATGTTCAAAAAAAAGAGCACTGGAATCTGGTTTCTTTGCGGCGGTATCATACAAAAGACCAAGACATCTGCTTTCATCTGCAGAAAAGCTGCTGCCCCAGGGCGGATTTCCAAGAATACAGGAAAAGTATGGAAGAAGCGAGGTCTTCAAAGTGTCTGCGCACTGAAGATTCTGATAAAGAGGTGACAGAGAAGAAAGCGGCTGATGCAGTGCAAGGTTGATTCTGGCAAGAGAAAGTGCAAGTGCATCCTTCTCAAGACCATAAAGGCTTGTCATAGTATGACCGTTGACAAGCAGTGAAATCAGAAAATTCCCGGTCCCGCAGCACGGGTCGATTACCGCCTTGCAGGGTTTAAGACCGGTAAGTGCTCTTGTCATGCTGTCTACGACTCTGCTTGGTGTATAATAGGCACCATTTGCTTTTCTGCCGCCTATATTTTGCAGGGAAAGATAAAGCAGACCAAGATAATCCTGTCCGGGAACAAAAGTCAGGGTATGTTGAAGTGCATCATCAAGATCATGGAGCGATAATAATAACTTTTCCTGATCTTGCACAGCCAGATCAAGAAGATCCTGTATCAAGGGACGGTAAAAGGAAAAGGAATCCGGTCTGGATAAAAAAACAGACAGCAGGTCAGTGCTTCCCTGATATAAGCTCCAGGCACTGTTCAGTAATTGAAGTGCATATTCGGCAAGAACAAGGATAAAGCGGTCATTTCCTGGACAGGACTGCTCATAGGAGTCCAGAATATTCTCGATTACTGGAAGATTGACAGCGTCTTCGTGCAGATAATCCTTGTAAAAGCTGTTTCCGGTGATATAAGTCTTATTGCGTCTTGAAGCAAGCAGGGGGAGTGTTCCGTTCGTAAGCGCTTCTTTCATCAGGGCAATTTCGTTCTGATCGAACTGCAAAGGACGTACCGTAACTGGTGCCAGTTTGTTCAGACGGACCCAGTTACGGCAGGTTGCTTGTGATATGGAGAGGATATTGCATACCTCATTGATTGAAAGATAGGTCGAATTCATCAGGATATCACTGCCCCTTTGTTCCTAATTATTGTATTAATATGATTTTCCCCAGTAAACAAGTGCTTTTGCCTGTTTACCACAGCATACGCAGGTATTTGAGAGTGCCTCCTGTTCAAATGGCATACACCGGGAGCTTGCACCTGTATCTTCTTTGATCTTTTCTTCACAGGCAAGATCACCGCACCACATTGCTTTTACAAAGCCAGGTTTGTTTGCTACAGTCTCTTTAAAGGTCTCATAATCTGTGGTTTCATAGCTGTGTGAATCACGGTGAGCTCTTGCTTTTTCGAGCATATCCTGCTGGATCTGCACGAGCATTGTGTCAACAGCAGCGCTGATATCTGACAAAGCAACAATAGTTTTTTCACCTGTATCACGCCGAACGAGAACCGCCTGACCTGCTTCGATATCTTTTGGTCCGATTTCAATACGCATCGGTATACCGCGCATTTCCTGTTCAGAGAATTTCCAGCCCGGGCTTTTGTCAGAATCATCGACCTTTACCCTGAAATTACTGAGTACGGATTTGATCTCAAAAGCTTTATCCAGAACACCTTCTTTTTTCTGCTGAATCGGTACGATCATGACCTGACACGGAGCAATCCGCGGCGGAAGAACAAGACCGCTGTTATCGCCGTGCACCATGATAATTGCACCGATGATACGTGTAGACATGCCCCAGGAAGTCTGATGTACATGCTGTAGCTTATTTTCTTTATCAGTATAGGTAATATCAAAAGCGTGGGCAAAGCCGTCACCAAAATTATGGCTGGTGCCTGACTGGAGTGCTTTTCCGTCGTGCATCAAAGCTTCTATGGTATAGGTAGCGTGAGCTCCCGCAAATTTTTCTTTGTCTGTTTTTCTTCCTTTGATCATTGGTATGGCAAGGATCTCTTCGCAGAAATCAGCATATACATTCAGCATCTGCTGTGTTCTTTCTTCTGCCTCGGCAGCAGTTGCATGTGCTGTGTGGCCTTCCTGCCATAAGAATTCAAGAGAGCGAAGGAACGGTCTGGTCGTTTTTTCCCAGCGGACAACAGAGCACCATTGATTATAAAGCTTTGGAAGATCACGGTAAGATTCAACGATTTTGGAATACAGATCGCAGAACAGTGTCTCAGAGGTAGGGCGGACACAAAGACGCTCCTGCAATGCTTCCGAGCCGCCGTGCGTTACCCAGGCAACTTCCGGTGCAAAACCCTCTACGTGATCCTTTTCCTTATTCAGCAGGCTTTCCGGTATGAACATCGGCATGTATACATTCTCAACGTCAGTGGCTTTAAATCTGGCATCAAGTTCTTTCTGAATATTTTCCCAGATCGCATAACCGGACGGGCGAAGAATTACGCAGCCGCGTACGCCGGAATACTCAACAAGCTCTGCTTTTTTTACAATGTCCGTATACCATTGTGCAAAGTCCTCTTCCATAGAAGTGATAGCTTCTACCATTTTCTTATCATTTGCCATATGATCCTCTTTCTGCGCTTTTTTTGCGCCTTGAATTCGTACTGCGAATCTAAAAAATCCCTCAAACATCATTTGATGTTTGAGGGACCGAGTTCGTTCGGTGGTACCACCCTGATTAATTGTCTGGTCAGACAATTCGCTTTTATGCTCCGATAACGCCGGACTGCGCTGTGCTTCAATTGCACAAAACTCCGGAGGCAGGTTCCTGTGTTCTATCATAAAAGCTTTTCAGCTGGCAGCTTTCTCTCTGGGATGATGTTCCGACAGTACTATTCTCCATCTTCGTCTTTTTATATAATGAGTATTCTTATCGTGAAAACAGTTTCACCTGAATAGTGTGATTATATGATTTATTACCAGAGTTGTCAAGTGGCAAGAAGGGAAGGAAACATGGTAAGGAGGCAGGTACATTCAGTTTAAACCAGCTGGCAGGAGCCGTCCTGCAGCCGCAGACGGTCACGGATATAATCACCGCCGACAGTATACACAATCTGACAGGAACCATCTTTAAGGTGCAGCCGGTCTCGCTGACGAAGCGTGCTTCCCATTGGACCAGCACCAAGTACTGCTGCAAGAGACAGACAGGTTAGAATTACAACTGCGATTTTGTATTTTTTCATCATTATCATCCTTTCTGTGCTTATAAGCGCACATTTAACAGGCATGCAGCAGATCACCGTGAACATGAAGCAGAGCATGCGTTTTTTTTGATTCAATTAATTGTAGCTGAAAAAGTTACCTTCCCCTTGTGATGCTGCTATCTGAGCTGCTGTCTGAATTGCTGTCTGAATTGCTGCTTGAGTTACTGTTTGAATTGCTGTCTGAATTGCTGTCTGAATTGCTGTCTAAATTGCTGTTTGAATTGCTGTCTGAGCTGCTGTTTGAATTGCTGTTTACACCTGTTGAATCACTGCTTTGCCGTTTGATATTCACAGAGCCATTGATATTCGTATTATTTTGACTGGTACTATCGGATTGATTTAAAGGATATTGCTGCGCATCATCATTTTGAGTCTGTACATTTTTAAAATCACAGCCGGAGCTACTGTCAGAATCGCAGCAGGAATCGCTGTCAGAGCTGCCATCAGAGCTGCAGCAGGAATCGCTGTCAGAGCTGCCATCAGAGCTGCAGCAGGAATCGCTGTCAGAGCTGCCATCAGAGCTGCTGCAGGAATCGCTGTCAGAGCTGCCATCAGAGCTGCTGCAGGAATCACTGCCAGAAGTGCCATCAGAGCTGCTGCAGGAATCACTGCCAGCTTCTGCCAGACTTCCGGATGCTGAATAATTATTTGTTTCCTGACTGCTGTTATCGTTTCCATGACCGTTGCCAGACTGTGTTGTACTGACTGTGCCGGCTGTACTTTGACCATCGGTATTCTGGATAAAAGAATCAGGAGCCGATTCACCGTTGCCTGATTCTCCTGCATTACCATGACAATTGGTGTTCTCTGCACAGACTGTGCCATGATTCTGTACAGCTTCTGTCTGAATACCGATAGAATGATTTTCAGATGCATCTTGAGAATCAGATGTTTTTTCAAGATACTTTGAACGCAGTTCTGTTCTGTCGCAGCCGACAGATTCATCCGTATACAGAGACAAACCAGCAGGAAAGCTGTTATCTGGCTGTGCGGCGGGATCTGCGTCATCAGTGATATCAATGATTTCGGAAGATGGTGTGGCAAGAGGGACAGAATCTTTACTTTCAGGGGCTGCGTTCGTCAGTGCATTGAGCAGCTCCTGAATGCTTAACTGATCAAGATCAAGCTGCGGATCAAAACCTTTTTGCTGTAATTCCTGCATGAGCTGATATCGGCCGGCGCTTATGTTGCTTTTCCCGGCAGCCTGCCAGTCTGCCCTTGTAACAGTATCTTCGTACACAGATACATCTAACCCGTTCTTCTGCAGAGCATCCTGCAATCCAAATACTGCACTAGTGCAAAGCTGTTCTGCTTTCTGGAGAACACTGTCTTCTTCTGCGAGATAAATGATGGAATTACCGGCTGTCAGATAACATAGGTCAATGGCTGACTGCGTCAGAATAAGAAAACCTTCTCTGACAGAAAGTCCTTCAATATTATGATATGCAAGCAGAATACGACCATCATCGTTATAGCTTTTTGTATGAATTATGCGTCCAAAATAATTGATATCGACAGAAAGACTTGGATTGATGTCAATACTGATGCGTTCGATGGGAGTGTTAGAAATCCCGATAAGACCACAAGTGAGCAGCAATACGAACAATAAAACTGCTGCAGTAATCAAGGGGCGGCACAGAGAGCTCTTTTTACAGGGCTGCTGTCTTTTTGCATATTCCTGTACAGTGAGCTTTGTTTTTAAAATCAGACTGGAGTCTGCGTGAATCTGTGATAGTCCAGACCGAAAGTACTCATTCATTGTTCGGTGCCTCCATTTCTTCTTTTAATAAGTGTTTCGCCCGTTTTAACAGGGAGTAGATCGTATTTTCCTTTTTTCCTAAGATGTCAGCCATCTGCAAAACCGTATACCCTTCGTAGTAGTGCAGATATATAACATCTCTGTATTTTTTTGAAAGAGACAGAACATGCTGGATGACCTGTGCTTCTTTTGGCCTTTGAAATGGTACTTCTATAATATCCTTTAGTTCGATCTGCTTTTTCCAGAAGGTTTTCAGACAGTCTTTGGAGGCATTGATCGCAACACGAATAAGCCATGCCTTTTCATGTTCTTCGTTTTCGAACGGTTCGCCTCGTTTCAGTAATCTGATAAAAACATCCTGAAATATATCTTCCACATCTGTTTGATTGTGAAGATACATAAAACAAACGCGTCTGACCATGTCGGCATGTTTTTCAATAGCACTGTTGACATATTCATTCCATTGTTCTGAGGTATCCATATAGTTATCTCCATCTGCTTATAATACGAATGGAATTGAAAAAACCTTGCATTTTACAAAATAAATTTTTGTGCATTTTATGCATGATTCAAAATATGATGCCATTTTTGCATTACAAATATCATTCAAAAAGAGCAGACCGATTGTGATCTGCTCCTATCCGTAAAATGATGTGTCATATGCATTAGAATATCGAATAAAGCAGGAAAAAAACACTGAGCAGTGATGCAATCAGTGAAACGACTGTGATTTGAGTATTGATCGACGGACCGGCGGTATCCTTGAACGGATCTCCAACGGTATCACCGACCACCGCCGCCTTATGTGTCTCACTTCCTTTACCGCCATGAGCGCCTGCTTCGATATATTTTTTTGCATTATCCCAAAGGCCGCCGGCATTGCTCATGAACAGTGCGAGAAGCAGGCCGCTGACAATGTTGCCGGTAAGAAAGCCTCCAATGGCATTGACTCCGCCGATAAATCCAACTGCAATCGTTGCGGCAATTGCTGCAAGACCGGCGGGAACTAGCTCACGCAAAGCACCGGCAGTTGCAATTTCAATACAGCGCTCATATTCGGGAACGACACCTGGCTTTCCCTCGGAAAGTCCTTCAATTTCTCGGAACTGACGGTGAATCTCATCAACCATTCGCTGAGCATTCCGGTCAACGCCTAACATCAGCATGGCTGAAAAAATGGCCGGGACTGCGGCACCAATCAGCAGACCAAAGAATACGGACGGATTCATGATGTCAAAGCCATCAATACCAGGCAGACCGTGTTCGGCAGCCGCTGTATTCACTTCGCTGAGAAAAGCTCCCAAAAGAGCAATAACTGTCAGTCCGGCAGCGCCGATGGCAAAACCTTTGGTAACAGCTTTAACCGTGTTGCCTGCGCTATCCAGTTCATCGGTCACGCGCAGTATATCATCGCCCAGGTTTCCCATTTCGGCAAGACCTCTGGCATTATCAACGATCGGCCCGTAAGCATCATTGGAAATAATCATTCCGACAATGGAGAGCATACCGACAGCCGCCATGGCTATGCCAAACATCGCATAACCGCTGCCGAGCGGCTCACAGAGCTTATAGGCAATAAGAGCAGAGAAAGCAATCCCTGTCATGGATGGCAGAATACTGAAAAAACCGTAGGAAATGCCAGAGAGAATTGTAAAAGCAGGTCCGGCAGAGGATGCCTTGGCGACCAGATGCACCGGTTTTCGTAAATCGTTGGTAAAGTAGTCGCTTGCAATGCCGATAATAACGCCAACAAAAAGTCCGATGATGCTGGCACCCCAGATACGCCACTCAAAATCAAACAGGTAAGTAGCGACTGCGGTAAGCAGGCAGAAAATCCCTGTTGTTACATATGTACTGAAGTTCAGAGCAGCAGTAGGATTGTCATTTTTATTCATTCTGGCAAGACCGACGCCGATCAGCGAGGATAACAGCCCCAATGCGGCATAGCAGATGACCATGATCACATTGATCTTCCTGTTTGCGGATGCATCAAGAGCAGTTGCCAGCACAAGAGCTGCTGCCATGGAGGCCACATGGGAATCAAAGAGATCAGCGCCCATTCCGGCAACATCGCCGACATTATCACCAACGTTATCAGCAATAACGGCAGGATTTCTTGGATCATCCTCCGGGATGCCAAGCTCGACCTTGCCTGTCAGATCTGCGCTGATATCTGCGGTTTTGGTAAATATACCGCCGCCTGCTTTGGCGAACAGAGCAAGGCTGCTTGCACCAAAGCTGAAGCCGAGCAAAGCGGTGCCATCTCTTGTGATTGCATATACCAGAACTGTACCAAGCAAGGATGCACCAACAACTGCAAGTCCCATTACAGCACCACCGCGAAACCCGGCAAGAAAGCTGTTGCGTATCCCGGTCTGTGCCGATTCGGCAGTCTTGATGTTTGCTGTGGTGGCTGCAAAAATTCCGATCTTGCCGGCAAGAGCAGATATACAGGTTCCTGCGAGGTAAGCTAAGGACATGGACAGATTATTGATTACAGAACCCCTCCAGACAGGTGTTGGAAGAAATAAAAAAATGAGAAGACAGGCCGCACCGGCAAACTTTGCAAGAACAAAGTATTCCTTTTTTAAAAAGGTGTTAGCACCATCTCGAATCAGGGCTCCAATGGAAGCAATTGTTTCATTCGAGGCTGGAAGCTGTTTGATGAACCTGTATAACCAGGCAGCAAACAGAAAGGAAAGAATTGCTATACCAGCTGCGCCTAGAAAAAAGTATCGTAACATCATAAAAACCTCCCTGATT